>NZ_RZSB01000548.1:0-4018 GCF_004023285.1 Mesorhizobium sp. M2A.F.Ca.ET.067.02.1.1 | reverse complement strand
ACGAGTGAGGGAACCTCGATCGCCGGCCGGTTCTTCAGGAACATCGGTTCTTTGTCGGGATCTATCACCCGGATCGTTTCGATGAGCGCGTCGGCGAGCGGGTCGGCGCCAAGCCAGAACGGCTTTTCGGCGGTGCTGATAATGCCGAGGCAGCGCGGATTCTCGTGCCCCCCGTCCAACGGCAGCGCCAGGAGCTCGAATTTGTTGGAGCGGCCGTTGCGGCTGAATCCCTCGTAAGTCATGAACAGCACCGATTTCTGATCGAAGACGCCCTGCATCAGCCTCGACACCAGACGCTGGTCCTTCTCGCGCCACAGCGAAGGAAAAGAGAAGCCCTTGAGCTCGCGTCCGTAATAGGCGCAGAGCCTCGTGCCGGCTAGCCGGAACACCGCTTCGCCGCGCGTGTCGCGCTCGAGGATGAAGGTGTCGGCCAGAAGCGCCTTGATGTCGGCCGGCTCCACTTCCGATCGCTTGGGGGCGAGGCGGCCATCACGCAACTGGTTCCAATATTGGAACAGCGCGATCGATCCTTTTTCTTTCATTTCCATTCCGCTCCGCACCATCTGTCTTTTGATGTCCCATCGGCGAACAGACAGGGCGCCCTCCGATGAGCTTCATGCAGTGCGGAGCAGGATGCGTGCCAGCATCGTTAACGTTTGTTCACGTCTCGGGGTCGTTAAGGTTAACGAATGGTTTACATTGCGCGCTGCCGAGGCCCGTGGCACACAAAAGCCACTCCAAAACGGTCGTTTCAGCAGCGATCGGCAGCACTTCAGTCACGAGTTTACGGGGAGCAGGGGACTCGACCGGCCGTTCAGGGGGACACCTGGACGGCCTTCTTTTTGATTCGTTCCCGTTCTGATTCGCGCCTTCTTCCGCACGCGTCCTGTGGCGAATAGCCATTTGTGATTCGAAAAAGCGTGATCTACATGCTCGTCGAAATCCCTGACTCCCGGACCGCAAGGGTGCATGAGCGAGCCTGTAAGCCCCACTGAGAACGAACCGCCGCCGGACGAGGCTCCAGAGCCAAGGCGCCGCGAACCGGTGTTCAACCTGCCGCCAGTGGTGTTGGCCGCGATCGGCATTTGCGCGGCTGTCTTTCTGTTGCAGCAATATGTCCTGGACGATGCGCAGAACATGGTACTGCTCTACGACGGAGCCTTCATTCCGGTGCTCTACACCGGCAAGTATGGCTTCGACTGGTTCTTGTTCACGCGTCCATTCACCTATGCGTTCATGCACGGTGGCATTGCCCACATCGCCATCAACATGATCTGGCTGGCGGCCTTCGGCTCGCCGCTCGCCAATCGTCTCGGCGCGCTGCGTTTCGCCATATTCTACGCGGTGACCGGGCTGGCTTCGGTTGTTCTGTTCTGGGCGCTGCATCCCTACAGCGAGGTGCCGCTCGTCGGCGCGTCGGGGGCGATTTCCGGCATGATGGGCGCGGCCGCGCGCTATGGCTTCCGCATCGACCGGTCATCCGGCAGGGCGGCCTTCGCCGG
Source organism: Mesorhizobium sp. M2A.F.Ca.ET.067.02.1.1 (assembly GCF_004023285.1). Lineage (NCBI taxonomy): Bacteria > Pseudomonadati > Pseudomonadota > Alphaproteobacteria > Hyphomicrobiales > Phyllobacteriaceae > Mesorhizobium > Mesorhizobium sp. M2A.F.Ca.ET.067.02.1.1. The sequence continues at coordinate 2,516 of NZ_RZSB01000548.1, read as the reverse complement.
CGAGCCGCTGCCGATTGCGGCCGTGTTGCGCTTGCGCGGCGTCATGACGTTTCTTGGCGTCTGGATGGTGATCAATCTAGCCACCGGCCTGCTCGGCTTCGCGCCGGGCGTCGATGGCCAGATCGCCTGGGAAGCCCATATTGGCGGCTTCATCGCCGGCTTCTTCGGATTGCGTTTCTTCGACCGCCGCCGGCTGCCGCCTACTTCTTAGGCGCACTTGAAAAGCAACCAATCACGGCGCACCATGTTTGCTAAGCACCCGGTGTCTTCCTAGGGGCGCAGGGGCTGAAAAGCCGGTCGGGGCGGGGAGCCGGCGTCAAAGGCAGTGGAGGACGCCATGACGGTTAAGGCAATTCTCGAAAGCAAGGGCCATGACGTGTTCACGCTCGGGCCCAATGAGAAACTCAGCGAGGCCATTCGCATGCTGGCCGAGCACAGGATCGGCGCGCTCGTCATCACCAATGGCGACCGCAAGATTGTCGGCATCCTCTCGGAGCGCGACATCGTCAAGGTCCTGGCCAGGGAGGGCGCCGCCGCGCTCGACATCGCCGTGCGCTCGGCGATGACACCGAAGGTGAAGATCTGCAACGAAAACCACACGGTCAACGAGGTCATGGAGATCATGACGAGGGGCCGCTTCCGCCATCTGCCGGTGGAGAAAAACGGCCTGCTCGACGGCATCGTCTCCATCGGCGACGTGGTCAAGCGCCGCATCGAGGACGTCGAGCGCGAAGCCGAGGAGATCAGGGCCTACATCGCCACCGCCTAGAGTGCGAAAGATGCCGCCGGTTTTCGGCCGGCGGCATTGGGCATTAGCGGTTGTCGAGCTCGGCGCGGACGAGCTGCAGCCCGCGCCGGGTGATGCGGTAGGGGCCGGCTTCCGTCGAAGAAACCGCTTTCTTGCGCCTCAATTTTCGAAAGAGCTCCAGGTCGAAGCCAGGATAGCGCCAGCCGTCGCGGGTCAGGCACTGGACGGAGGCGATCTTTTTACTCTCGTTTTTTCGATTTCGATACGCCCGCCCTGCGCGAGCAGATGCAGTATGCGCTGTTCCCCACAGCGCCGCGCGTCTCGGACGCGCAAAAGGACGCTGTGGCACTCTTGGTTGGCGCATGATCCTTTCCGAAAATCGGTTCCGATTTTCGGGGTCATGCGCTGCGCGAAATGTCCATTGGATAAAGTCCCGGGAAAAACAACAAAAGCCGCCGCCGCGAGACATCGCGGCACGGGGTTTCAGGTTTTTCTGCCCTGCCTCGCTACGAGGTCAGGGCTTCACCGGGACTGAGCGTAAGTGGACATCCACTCTCCATTGGGAGGAGTGTCCCATAGGCGAACGTAGCGGAAAAGGCCAGCGTGTGGGCTTTACGCTTGTCTCGCAGGGCGGTTTGCACTAGCGAAGTTGCGCACCGAAATATGCGTTTTGCATATCGCGAATTCTAAGATACGCAGGCCTCCATGAGCATCATCGACACCCGCACCCCCGACGCAAAACGGCTTATCCCCGGCGCCACCGGCGACTGGGAAGTCATCATCGGGCTCGAAGTGCATGCGCAAGTGATCTCGGAAGCAAAACTCTTCTCGGGCGCCTCGACATCGTTCGGCGCCGCGCCCAACGCCAATGTCAGCCTGGTCGACGCGGCGATGCCGGGCATGCTGCCGGTCATCAACGAGGAATGCGTCAAGCAGGCGATCCGTACCGGGCTCGGCCTCAAGGCCGCGATCAACCACAAGTCGGTCTTCGACCGGAAGAACTATTTCTATCCGGACCTGCCGCAGGGCTATCAGATCTCGCAGTTCAAGCAGCCGATCGTCGGCGAGGGCAAGGTGATCGTCTCCGTCGGCCCCGACCGCCAGGGCGAGTTCGAGGATATCGAGGTCGGCATCGAGCGCCTGCACCTGGAACAGGATGCCGGCAAGTCGATGCACGACCAGCACCCGACCATGTCCTATGTCGACCTCAACCGCTCCGGCGTCGCGCTGATGGAAATCGTCTCCAAGCCTGACATCCGCTCGGCCGACGAGGCCAAGGCCTATGTCACCAAGCTGCGCTCGATCATGCGCTATCTCGGCACATGCGACGGCAACATGGACGAGGGCTCGCTGCGCGCCGACGTCAACGTCTCGGTGCGCCGTCCGGGCGGCGCGTTCGGCACGCGTTGCGAGATCAAGAACATGAATTCGATCCGCTTCATCGGCCAGGCCATCGAATATGAGGCGCGCCGGCAGATCGCCATTCTCGAGGACGGCGGCAAGATCGACCAGGAGACGCGCCTGTTCGATCCGAACAAGGGCGAGACGCGCTCGATGCGCTCCAAGGAAGAAGCGCACGACTATCGCTATTTCCCAGATCCCGACCTTTTGCCGTTGGAGTTCGACCAGGCCTATGTCGATGCGCTCGCCAAGGACCTGCCGGAACTGCCCGACGACAAAAAGGCTCGGCTGGTCGATGTGCTTGGACTGTCCGCCTATGACGCCTCGGTGCTGGTTTCGGAAAAGCCGATCGCCGACTATTTCGAGA
>NZ_RZSB01000547.1:0-4023 GCF_004023285.1 Mesorhizobium sp. M2A.F.Ca.ET.067.02.1.1 | reverse complement strand
CCCTGTTGAAGGACGGCAGCTACCGCAAGCATGTCGAGCAGTTGCGCACGCGCCTGTCGCGCGCCATGGCCGAGACCGCCGGCAGGCTGAAGACAATGGGCATCACGCCTTGGATCGACCAGCCTGCCGGCATGTTCCTCTGGTGCCGCTTGCCCGACGGCATCGACGCGGCGGAAGTCGCGTGCAAGGCGCTGTCGGACAATGTCGTGCTGGCGCCAGGCAACGCCTTCAGCCTGTCGCACACCGCCGGCCGCTTCATGCGCTTCAACGTGGCGCAATGCGAAGATCAGCGCATTTTCAGGGCCCTAAATAACGCGATGGCGGCATCCCGCCGCAAAGCCGCGTAGGTGCGACCCTCGGTCGTCCAAGCGATCTTGCGGGCTCGAAGCCGGAGGCCCGTCGCGCTTGCCTCCCGCCTCCGGTCCAACCGGCAATTGACAGGCCTCGTCGCGCAGGCGTAGATAGACAGACCTGTCTCATCACCGCCGCTATCATGACCGAACCGGCCAGAACCGACAAGCGCCAGCATATCGTTGAAACCGCCTATGGCCTGTTCAAGCGCGTGGGCTTTCACGCCACCGGCATCGACCGCATCATCGCCGAAGCCGACGTGGCCAAGATGACCATGTACCGGCACTTTCCCAGCAAGGACGATTTGATGGTCGAGGTCCTGGCCTACCGTGCGGGGCGCTTCGAGCGTCAACTCGACCGTCTCGCCGAACAGGCGGCCACGCCCGAACGGAAAATCGGCATAATCTTCGACTGGTACGGTCGCTGGTTCCACAGCGCCGACTTCCACGGCTGCCTGTTCGCGCATGCCCTGGCCGAGTTCGGCGATCCGGCGCACCCGGTGTTTCAAGCCGCCGCCAGGCAGAAGAACGGCCTCCAGCGCCGGATGCGGCTGATCCTCGAAGAGATGATGCCCGCCGACGACGCCGATAGCGTTTCCGCTGCCCTGCTGATGCTGATCGAAGGCGCGACGCTGATGGCCCGGATGGGGCAGCCAGCCGCCGCCATTCGCGACGCCCGCAAGGCGGCAATGGCCATCCTCGCTTCGCGCGAGAAACTGCAATGAGCGCGACGGTCATTGGCCTGGCACTGTTCGCCGCGATCCTGCACGCCAGCTGGAATGCCTTCCTGCGAACCGGCAGCGACAGACTGTGGACCGTCACGGTCATGAGCTTTTCGGCGACGATCGCCGCCGTTCCGCTGGCGCTGTTCCATCCCCTGCCGGCGTCGTCGGCCTGGCCCTATATCGTTCTCTCGGCCTGCCTTCAGGTCGGCTACAGCTTCTTTCTCGTGGCTGCCTATCGCTACGGTGAATTGGGACAGGTCTACCCGATCGTTCGCGGCTCTGTGCCGCTCCTGGTGACGGTTGGTGGTTTCGTTCTGGCCGGCGAGCGCCTGAGCACGCTTCAGACCCTTGGCGTCGTCCTCGCCGCGCTCGGCATCATGAGCCTTTCCCTTGGCAAAGGGCGCGCGGCGACCAAATCAATCCTGTATGCCTTGGCGACCGGCGTGATCATCGCGGCCTATGCGACGGTCGATGCCATCGGTGTCCGCTCGGTGGGAAGCTCGGGCGCCTACACGGCCTGGGTACTGTTGACCTACGGCGTGCTGCTCCCGGCCACCTTCATCATCTGCCGCGGCAAGCTCACGGTGGACTTTCGTTCACCGGACGCGCTGAAGGCGCTTGGCGGCGGGATTTTCGCCCTGATTGCCTACGGCGCCGTGGTTGCGGCCTTCGCGCTCGGGCCGGCCGGTCCGATCACGGCCATCCGCGAGACGAGCGTGGTTTTCGCGGTGCTGATCGGACGGCTTTTCCTGGGCGAGACGCTGACGCCGAAGCGCATTGCGGCCTGTGGCGTTGTCGCGCTAGGCGCTATCTGCCTTGGCTATCATGGATGACTACGGCCGAGAGGCTGTTTCGAAATTCGCTCTGGCGAGTCATTGGTGCGGTTTCGAGAACCGGAGCGGAGCGGACTCTGCGTCCGTGAGCACCGGAAGCGCAGAAACGCCCCCAGATGGCTGCCGGAGTAGAATTTCCAAACGGCCTCTAAGCGCCTGCCCGCTTGCGGCGCTCATACATCATCACCAGCGTCTCGGCGGTCAGCGCCGGCTTCTGCTCGCCTTCGATCTCTACGGTGTTGGCGGCCTTCATAAGATACTGGCCGGGGCCGCGATCCTCCATGGAAAGCAGCGTCGTGCGCAGCCTGATGCGCGCCCCGGCCTTGACCGGCGCCAGGAAGCGCACCTTGTCGAAGCCGTAGTTGAAGGCGGCTTGCGTGTTTTCCGGCACGATGCCCATCTCCAGCGCCAGCGCGCCGATGATCGACAGGGTCAGATAGCCATGCGCGATTGTGGTGCGGAACGGGCTCTGCCGCTTTGCCCGCTCGGGATCGACATGGATCCACTGATGGTCGCCCGTGCACTCGGCGAACTGGTCGATGCGTCGCTGGTCGACCGTCGTCCAATCGGACACGCCGAGTTCCTGCCCGGACATTGTGCGCAACTGTTCAAAAGTCGGCGGCGTTCTCCGCCGTGGTTCGGTCATTCCGGCTTTCCCGTCACTTTTGCCTATCTCCCGACCATGAAGCGGCAGCCTCTGTCAATTCGCCGCCCCGCGATTTTCGCCGGTAGAGTTGATGCTTTTAGGGCAGGCCAGAACGCTCGAGCGCCTGCGCCGGTTGCACCGCATGTCGGTCTATGATGGGCTCGAAACCGCCGGACAGCCTATTTCTTTTCGTAACCGGCGCGGATTTCCGCCATCGCATCCCTGATCCGGTCGCGCAGAATCTCGACCGATTCGGTGCTGGATTTCCGTACAAGGTCAGCCACTTCGCTGGCGTTCTTCAGCGTCGTCTCGAACGACTTACGGGCAAATTCAGCCTGCTTGCTCATCAGGTCCTGCGGGTTGCCGGGCGCCTGGTAGTTCTGCGCCATCCGCGTAACCTCGTTGATGGCATTCTGCACCATCTCATGCTGCCTCGCCAGCACCGAGGAGGCGCCGGCCGCACTTGCCTTCGCCGACTTCTCGAGAGCTTCGAGGTTCTTGCGATGATGATCGAGGATCGCCTGGACATCGACATTCGGCAGTTTCAGGTCGCGGCCGAACCTGCTGAACATGTCGAAGAACGAGTCGGATTCCGGTTGTTTTGCCATGCCCTGCCTCCCGTTTTGCTGCCCTTGCGGCGTGCCAGCAGGAGAATAGTGCCAGTTAGGCCCGCGTCAATCGACCAGAAACAGCCGCTCCGCCGTATAGAGCGCCAGGCCGGCAAGCCCGCCGATGATCATGCCATTGAAGCGGATATATTGCAGGTCCTTGCCGATATTCGTCTCGATCAGCCGCGTCAGCTGCGCCAGGTCCCAGCGCTTGACCTGGTCGGCGATGAATGTCGACACGCCGCTCTTCTGGCTTTCCACGAATGAAGACAGCGCCACGACGAAGCCCTGGTTCATGTCGGCTCTGATCTTGGCGTCGTCGGCCAGATGCCGGCCGACTTCGACGAACATGTTCGAGAGGTGCTCGCGGATCGTCGACTTCTCCGCATTGGCATCCTGCTCGATGAACAGGCGCAGGCTCGCCCACGCATCGCCGGCCAGCGCCCTCACCTCCGGGCGGCCGAGAAAATCGCGCTTCAGCTTCTCGGCGCGCCTTGCATATTGCTTCGAGGTCCTGAGCCGCTCGATGAATGCGAGCGCGAAACGGTCGAATTCGGCGCGCATCGGATGATCGGGATCGGCCCTGACCTCATCCAGCAGCGAGCCCGCCGAAGCGACGATCTTCTTCAAAAGATAGGCATCGGCGCGAAACAGGTTGAACAGCGACGGTAATTCCTCGCGGATCTTCTCGCGCATCGTCGCCAGCGCCCGCTCGTCGTTGAGGAAGCGTCCGACCACCCGCGTGAACTCATCGAACAGCTTTTGATGGCGGCGGTCGTCGGTCAGCGCCGACAGAAGGTCGGCGGCCAAAGGCGCCAGCGGCACCTTTTCGATCTGCTCCAGCATGCGGCTGGTGACGAA
>NZ_RZSB01000546.1:0-4043 GCF_004023285.1 Mesorhizobium sp. M2A.F.Ca.ET.067.02.1.1 | reverse complement strand
GCCTCTGCTTGTCGGCTCCGGCGGCCGGGTGCTTGCCGCCTTTTCGGGCCAGGAGGGCGAGCCCTACGAAACGATCCGCAACACCTACAACTACATCTCGATCGGCGACCGCGACCCGCAGACCGCCGGCATATCCGCGCCCGTCTTCGGACCAGGACGCACACTGCTCGGCGCGCTGACGCTCGCAGGGCCGAGCACGCGCGTCGACGCGGCCTTTCTCGAGCGCATGAAACGCCCGCTGCTGGAAGCCGCCGCGCGCGCTACCCGCGCCTTCGGCGAGGATGCCTTCATGCTGGACGTGGCAGCCCTCAACGCGGGCGCCGGCAACTAGCGCCGTCCAGGTTTCTGCTTGACTCACATATATCCCGATGGTTATACGTCAATCAATAGCCAACGGGTTATCGATCTGAGATGCCGGCCACGCACGATATGCTGTTCAGGACGCTTGCCGATCCGACGCGGCGCGCCATCTTCGAACGTCTCTGTCGCCAGGGCGAGCAGACGGTCGGAGCCCTCACCGCGCAGGCCGGTGTGTCGCAGCCGGCGGTGTCGAAGCATCTGGGCGTGCTCAAGGAAGCGGGGCTGGTGCGCGACCGCCATGAAGGGCGCCAGACCCATTACAGCGCGCAGCTCAAGGCGCTTGCGCCGTTGATGGATTGGACGCGCGACATGGCGGGGTTTTGGGAAAGCCGGTTCGACGATCTCGAAGACCTGCTCAAAAGGATGGATCAATGAACGAAGCCGCAACGCGCTCCGTCATCGTCGAGCGCGAGATACCTTTTGCGCCGGAAAAGATTTGGCGCGCGCTCACCCAACCGCATCTCATCGAGGAGTGGCTGATGAAGAACAACTTCAAGCCGGTCGTGGACCATCGCTTCAATCTGAGCGCGGAATGGGGCGGCGTCGACTGCCAGGTGCGGACGGTCGAACCGAACCGGACGCTGTCCTACAGTTGGGACACCAAGGACCTCGAGAGCGTGGTCACCTGGACGCTGACCCCGACGGGCACGGGCACGCATCTGCGTATGGAGCAGGTCGGCTTCCGCACGGATCAGGAGCCGTATTACCGCGGCGCCACCGTCGGCTGGAAGAGATACCTGGCGACCTTGGAAGAGGTCCTTTCGCGGCTCGACTGAAGGTCGCCGCCAACAGCAGGACTGCTCGGAACAACACACTGTTTGGCGGGGCGGCACACCGCAGGCGTAAGCCATGGAGATATCGAAATGAAGATCAAGTTGACCAGCATCTATGTCGACGACCAGGAGAAGGCCCTCGCCTTCTACACCGGCGTTCTGGGCTTCACCAGGAAGGCGGATTTCACCAACGGTCCATTCCGCTGGCTGACCGTCACCTCGCCCGACGATCCGGATGGCACCGAACTGCAGCTGGCACTCAATGACAATCCGGCGGCAAAGACCTGTCAGCAGGCCATCTTCAAGCAGGGCCAGCCGGCGCTGATGCTGTTCGGCGACGACATCAAGGCCGACCACGAGCGCATTAAGGCCAAGGGCGGCAATTTTGCCATGGCGCCGACGGCGGTGACCGGCGCCACCATCGCGCAGCTCAACGACACCTGCGGCAACCTCGTCCAGCTTTCGCAGCTGGCGCGCTGGTAGGCGCCTCGATCCGTCTCGTCATTTGCAAGGGAGGTTACATTGAGCTGGAGCAAGTGGATCAGGCAGCTTCATCGCTGGCTGTCGATCATCTTCACCGTCACCGTCATTGCCAATTTCGCCGCCATGGCCATGGGCCCGCCGCCCGCCTGGATCGTCTATTCGCCGTTGATCCCGCTTTTCCTGCTTTTGTTCAGCGGACTCTACATGTTCGTGCTGCCCTATGCCGCCAGAAGGCGCGGCGAGCCGTCGCCCGAGCGCACGGGATCGGCCTGATGGCGAAGGCGAAATCGAAAGCCGACGCATCTCCGCACGAGAAGCCGGTCCTGCTTTCAGGCGGCAATCCGCAGATCGCCAAGGGCCATGGCGACGCTCCCGTGCAGGCCTATATCGCGGCGATGCCGGGCTGGAAGAGCGAGGTCGGGCGCCGGCTCGACCAGCTCATCGTGCAAGCCATTCCCAACGTGCAGAAGGCCGTCAAATGGAATTCGCCACTCTACGGCATGAAGGACGAAGGCTGGTTTCTCGGCATCCATTGCTTCGCCAGCTACATCAAGGTGGCGTTCTTCCGCGGCCTGTCGCTGGACCCCGTGCCTCCGGTCGAATCCAAGAGCGGGGACACGCGCTATTTGCATATCCATGAGGACGATCGGCTCGACGAGAAGCGGTTCGTTTCCTGGGTGAAACAGGCGAGCCGGCTGCCCGGCGAACGGATGTAAGCGCAAGGAAGGATCAAGCGCCGCCCTCCCGAAGGACCACGGCGGCGAGTGATATCCGGCATTGAGGAGAAACCAGACATGCAAAAAGACGGCGAGCAGGACGGCAGGTCTGCGTCCGAGCTGATCGATAGAAGGATCGAGGAACTGGGCGACTGGCGCGGCGAGATGCTTGCCCGGCTCCGCGCCCTGATCCGCCAGGCCGCGCCGGAAGCCGTCGAGACATGGAAATGGCGCGGCGTGCCGGTTTGGGAGGATGCCGGCATCATCTGCACCGGCGAGACCTACAAGGCCGTCGTCAAGCTGACCTTCGCCAGAGGCGCGGCGCTGCCCGACCCCAAGAAGCTCTTCAACTCCAGCCTCGAAGGCAACACGAGGCGCGCCATCGATTTCAAGCAAGGCGACACGATCGACGCCGATGCGCTGAAGGCGCTCGTACGCGAAGCCGTGACCCTCAACAGATCGAGGGCCAAGCGCTGAGAGAGGACTGCGGTATAACGCTATCGGGTTGATTTGCCGGCTTTTTCTTCCGCGCACCGGCAACACGGATCAATACATCGCATCACCCGGCGTAAGCGTCTGCCAGGCAACAATTCATGAAACAAGTACCGGACAAGTTTATCGGCCGTTAAGCCAGGCGCGCTATCTGGATCGATGTCGCCGGCAACGGGGCGACATGCGGAGAAAAATATCGTCTCAACCGACGGATGAGCTAGTCGGACAGACGCCGGGGGAGCAGAACGAGCTCCATGGGAATGGGATGAAGTTCTCGTCGACCGATGCCGGTCCGCGTCTGATAGGGCTGGTCTGGCCCTTCGTCGCGGTGGTCCTGACCCAGGCGCTGGTCGCAACCCTCAGCCTCCACACATTATCGGCGGTCCGCGCCTATGTCGGCGGCGAAAGCCAATGGTCGAAAGGCCAGAAGCACGCCATCTACTTCCTGAACCTCTATGCCGATACCGGCCGGCAGGAATATTTCAACGAACATCGTCAAGCCATCGCCGTGCCGCTCGCCGATCGCGCCGCGCGGCTGGCGCTCGAACAGGCCGAGCCCGACACGAATGCGGCCCGGCTTGGCTTTCTCGGCGGCAACAACCATCCCGACGATGTTGACGGCCTGATCTGGCTGTTCCGGAATTTCCGCGGCGTCAGCTATCTCGACACCGCGATCCGCCACTGGAGGGATGCCGACGAGATGATCCTCGCCATCGAGGGACTTGGCGACAAGATGAATCGAAGGCTGGAAAAAGAGCCGGCAACGCCAGCCGAGATCAGCCTCTGGAAGGCGAAAATCCACCAGCTCGACCGCCAGATCGGGCCGCTGGCCAAGGCCTTTTCCGACAGCCTCGGCGAGGGATCGCGCTTCATCAAGATGGCGCTGACGGCGGCCAATCTCGCCACCGCCGCCCTGCTTATCCTGCTCGTCGTCTGGCGCACGCGCAAGCTGATGATACAGCGCCAGGCGTTTCAGAGCGCCCTCAACGCCGAGCGCGAGCGTGCCCAGATCACGCTGGCCTCGATCGGCCAGGCCGTCATCAGCACCGATGCCGAGGGGCGGCTTGACTATATGAATGCCGGGGCGGAGCGGCTGCTTGCCTGCTCGCTGGCCGCAGCCAGGGGCAGGCCCATCGCCTCGTTGTTCCGGCTTGTCGACAAGGACAGCGGCGTCGAGGAGACCGATCTGATCGCGCGCCTGCTGGCAGGCGAGCCACGC
>NZ_RZSB01000545.1:0-4056 GCF_004023285.1 Mesorhizobium sp. M2A.F.Ca.ET.067.02.1.1 | reverse complement strand
CGATCTCTTCGTTTTGGACGCGCCGCATCTCTTCGACCGCCAGGGCGGCCCTTACGGCACCGCATCCGGCGCCGACTGGCCGGACAATTGGCGGCGCTTCGCGGCGCTGAGCCAGGTCGGCGGCGACATTGCCGGCGGCGCGATCTCTGGTTACCAGCCGGACATCGTTCATGCCCATGACTGGCAGTCGGCGATGACGCTTGCCTATATGCGCTACGGCAAGGCGGTCGGCGTGCCCTCCCTGATCACCGTGCACAACCTTGCCTTCCAGGGCCAGTTCGGCGCCGGCATTTTTGGCGAGCTCGGCCTGCCGGGCGTGGCGATGCAACTCGACGGCGTCGAATATTATGGCGGCGTGGGCTTCCTGAAGGCCGGTCTCCAGGCCGCCTGGGCGATCACCACGGTGAGCCCCACCTATGCGCAGGAGATACGCTCGCCGGAATTCGGCATGGGCCTCGACGGCCTGATCAACATGCGCGCCACCGACCTTTACGGCATCGTCAACGGCATCGATGTCGACATCTGGAATCCCCGGAACGACAAGCATCTGGTCGCCAATTATTCGGCCGAAACGCTAGAGGCGCGGGCCAAGAACCGCAAGGCGGTCGAAGAGCGGTTCGGCCTGGAGGCGGACGGCAGCCCGATCGTCTGCGTCGTCAGCCGGCTGACCTGGCAGAAGGGCATGGACATACTGGCGGCGGTCGTCGACGGCATCGTCGCCGCAGGCGCGCGCCTCGCCATTCTCGGCTCGGGCGATGCGGGCCTGGAAGGCACGCTGCTTGCCGCCGCCGCGCGCCATCGCGGCCGCGTCGGCGTCGTCGTCGGTTACGACGAGGGGCTGTCGCATGTCATGCAGGGCGGCTGCGACGCCATCATCATCCCGTCGCGCTTCGAGCCTTGCGGGCTGACCCAGCTCTACGGCCTGCGCTATGGCTGCGTGCCGGTCGTCGCCCGTACCGGCGGCCTGGCCGACACCATCATCGACGCCAACGAGGCGGCGTTGTCAGCAGGCGTCGCCACCGGTTTCCAGTTCGCGCCCAACAATGGCGGCGCGATGCTCCATGCGATCCAGCGGCTGGTCGAGCAGCATGCTCGCCCGGCGACCTGGGCTTCGATCCAGCGCCAGGGCATGAAGGCCGATGTCTCCTGGGACAAGAGCGCCGAAAGATACGTCGAACTCTATCGCTTGCTGCATTCGAAAAGGGCTGCCTGAGGCATGATAAAAACCGTCCCCACCAAACCCTATGCCGACCAGAAGCCCGGCACGTCCGGCCTGCGCAAGAAGGTGCCGGTGTTCCAGCAGGAGCACTATGCCGAGAACTTCATCCAATCGATCTTCGACGCGCTGGACGGTTTTGAGGGCAAGACGCTGGTGATCGGCGGCGACGGCCGCTTCTACAACCGCGAGGTCATCCAGAAGGCCATCGCCATTGCCGCCGGCAACGGCTTCGGCAAGGTGATGGTCGGCCAGGGCGGCATTCTCTCGACGCCCGCCGCCTCCAACGTCATCCGCAAATACAAGACATTCGGCGGCATCATCCTGTCGGCCAGCCACAATCCCGGCGGTCCGCACGAGGATTTCGGCATCAAATATAATGCCGGCAATGGCGGCCCGGCGCCGGAGAAGATCACCGACGCGATCTTCGCCAGGTCGAAGGAGATCAAGAGCTTCAAGATCGCCGATATCGGCGAGATCGACATCGACACGATCGGCACCGTCAAGGCGGGCGACATGACCGTCGAGATCATCGACCCGGTCAAGGACTATGCCGAGTTGATGGAGAGCCTCTTCGACTTCGAGGCGCTGAGGAAGCTCTTCAAGTCCGGCTTCCGCATGCGTTTCGATGCCATGCACGCGGTGACCGGTCCCTATGCCAAGGAAATCCTCGAACGCCGGCTCGGCTCGCCGGACGGCACCTGCCGCAACTTTAAGCCGCTGCCGGATTTCGGCGGCCATCATCCGGATCCGAACCTGGTGCATGCAAAACATCTCTATGACGAGATGATGGGGCCCGACGCGCCGGATTTCGGCGCCGCCTCCGACGGCGACGGCGACCGTAACCTGATCATCGGCAAAGGCATCTTCGTCACGCCCTCGGATTCGGTCGCGATGCTCGCCGCCAATGCCAAACTGGCGCCGGGCTACAAGGACGGCCTGAAGGGCATCGCTCGCTCGATGCCGACCAGCGGCGCCGCCGACCGCGTCGCCGAAAAGCTCGGCATCGGCATCTACGAGACACCGACCGGCTGGAAGTTCTTCGGCAACCTGCTCGACGCCGGCATGGCGACGATCTGCGGCGAGGAAAGCGCCGGCACCGGCTCCAACCATGTGCGCGAGAAGGACGGCCTTTGGGCGGTGCTTCTATGGCTCAACATCCTCGCCGCGCGCGGCGAGAGCTGCAAGCAGATCGTCACCGAGCACTGGGCGACCTACGGCCGAAACTACTATTCGCGCCACGACTATGAGGAGGTCGAGAGCGACCGCGCCAACGCGCTGGTGGATGAGCTGCGCGCCAAGCTCGGTTCGCTGCCCGGAACGAGCGTGCGCGGCTTGAAGATCGCCAAGGCCGACGATTTTGCCTATCACGATCCGGTCGACGGCTCGGTGAGCAAGAACCAGGGCATCCGGATATTGTTCGAAGGCGGCTCGCGCGTCGTGCTGCGCCTCTCCGGCACCGGCACCTCTGGCGCGACGCTGCGCGTCTATATCGAGCGCTACGAACCGGACAAGGCCAGGCACGACCTCGACACGCAGGAAGCACTCGCCGACTTGATCGCCGCCGCCGACGACATCGCCGGCATCAAGAGCCACACCGGCCGCAACAAGCCGAGCGTGATTACTTGAGGGTGGCGGGGCGCGCCTTTCCTTCCCCCCTTGTGGGGGAAGGTGGATCGGCGCGTAGCGCCGAGACGGATGAGGGGTGCTGGCCGGATCGCCGTCGTCGCCAAGCTGGAGCACCCCTCATCCGTCGCCTTCGGCGACACCTTCTCCCACAAGGGGAGAAGGGGGAGCCTACATGACCCTCGGCGCCACCATCACCGCCGAAGGCATCCGCTTTGCCGCCTGGTCCTCATCGGCGCGGCGCCTCTGGGTCTCGCTTTTCGACGACAGCGGTGCGCGCGAGATCGACCGGCTGGAGTTGAAGTCGGAAGGCGAGGGCGTGCGCGCGCTCCTTGTCTCCGGCCTTGGTAGCGGCTGCCGCTACGGCTTCCGCGCCGATGGCGACTATGCGCCGGAACGCGGCCTGTGGTCCGATCCCGACAAGCTGCTCACCGATCCCTACGCCGTGGAGATCGATCGTCCCTACCAATACCATTGGCGGCTTGCCGCCAAGCGCAACGAGGGCGCCGACACCGCACCCCTGATGCCCAAGGCGATAGTGGTGGCGCCGCTTGAGGCGGTGGCGCCTTTGCCACCCCTCTTCAATCCCGGCGGCCTGATTTACGAACTGAATGTCCGCTCCTTCACCAGGCTCCATCCCGACATTCCGGAAGCGCAGCGGGGCACCATCGCGGCGCTCGCCCATCCCGCCATCATCGAGCACCTGAAGCGTCTCGGCGTCTCGGCCGTCGAACTGATGCCGGTCACCGCGTCGATCGACGAGCGGCACCTGCCGCCATTGGGCTTAAGCAACGCCTGGGGCTACAACCCCGTTACCTTCATGGCGCTCGACCCGCGCCTGGTGCCGGGTGGTCTGAGGGAGTTGCGCGACACCGTCGCCGCGCTGCGCGAGGCCGGCATCGGCACCATACTCGACCTCGTCTTCAACCATACCGGGGAGAGCGACCGGCTCGGGCCGACGCTGTCGCTGCGCGGGCTCGATGCGCTGGCTTACTACGGGCATCAGCCGGATGGCCAACTGGTCAACGACACCGGCACCGGCAACACGGTAGCCTGCGATCATCCGGTGGTGCGCGAGATGGTGCTCGACACGCTCCGACACTTCGTCCGCTTCGCCGGCGTCGACGGCTTCCGCTTCGATCTGGCGCCGGTGCTCGGTCGCGTCGATGGCGCCTTCGATCCGGAAGCGCCGCTGCTGCAGGCTATAGCCGGCT
>NZ_RZSB01000544.1:0-4099 GCF_004023285.1 Mesorhizobium sp. M2A.F.Ca.ET.067.02.1.1 | reverse complement strand
CTGCCACTCGCCGAGGCGCGAAAGGCCTTCGAGCTGGCCAGCGACAAATCGCAATCGATGAAGGTGCAAATTGCGTTCGACTGATTATCTCGGCCGTCTTTTCGGCCTCGAGGGCAGGCATGCCTTCGTCACCGGCGCCAGCCGCGGGCTGGGCCTCGCCTTCGCGGGGGCACTGGCCGCGGCCGGCGCGCGCGTCACGCTCGGCGGCCGCAAGATGGAGGAGCTGAAGGCTGCCGCCGACAGGCTGCGTGCCGAAGGCCACACGATCGCGGAGTCATTAATCGATGTCACCGACACCCAATCGGTCGATGCGGCAATCGCAGCTTCGGAAGCCGACACCGGGCCGATCGACATCCTGGTCAACAATGCCGGCATCCAGCGCCGCGCGCCGCTGGAGACTTTCTCCGATGCCGACTGGGACGCGCTGATGGCGACCAATCTCGACGGCGTGTTCAAGATGAGCCGCGCCGCGGTGAAGGGCATGATCCAGCGCCGCAAGGGCGTCATCATCAATGTCTCCTCGGTGCAGAGCGCGCTCGCACGCCCCTCGATCGCGCCTTACGCGGCGAGCAAGGGAGCGATCACCATGCTGACCAAGTCGATGGCCGGCGAATGGGGCCAGCACGGCGTGCGCGTCAACGCCATCGCGCCCGGCTATTTCAAGACAGAGCTCAACGCGGCTTTAGTCGCCGACGAGAAATTCTCGACCTGGCTCACCGGCCGCACGCCGATGCGGCGCTGGGGTGATGTCGAGGAACTGGCTGGCGCGGCGGTGTTCCTGGCATCGGATGCCGCGAGTTTCGTCACTGGTCAGACGCTGCTGGTGGATGGCGGGATCACCAGTGTGTTGTGAGCCTCATAGGCAACACTCAAACCGGTAGGCTTGTCTCCCCCACCGACAGATGCCGCTCGATGGGCGGATCGATCTTGGTGTCCTTCGCGAACCCGGTCAACACCCTGTCCACCGACAGCCTGCCCGCCCCGCTGAGCGCCAGGATGAACATGCCGCCGGCGATGGCGAGATCCTTCTCGAAATGGAGCAGTTCGTTCTGGCTGGCGAAATTGGTGTGGAAGAGGCTTGCCGTCATCAGGCAGAACAGGCCGAGCCCGATCGCACCCAGCCGCGCCAGGATGCCGAGCGCCACCGACAGGCCGGCGCCGAGTTGCAGCGCGATGGTGGCAATGAGCAGCGGCGTGCCGACGCCAAGCGCGGCCATCGCCTTCTGAGCGCCCTCGAAATGCGTCGCCAGTTGCAGTCCCTCATGCACGAAGATCAGGGACAGAAACAGCCGGCCGGCCAGCAGGACGACATCCCTGGCGTGCAGTTTTTCGGCAAGTTCGATCGGTGTCATGATCGGCTCCAATCCTTGGAAACAGGTGGCCGCCACGCGTCCGCGTGGGCCTGCGCGCTCGAGGTTGAAAGGTCGGAGCCGGCGCGAGGGAGAGCAACGCCGGCTCCGGTTTTCGGGCGCTACCGCCGTGGCGCCCAAAAAGTTGGTATTGGCGGGAGAGATCAGCGCCAGGCCCCCTCTCCGGCCGCTTCGCGGCCACCTCTCCCCCTTCGTGGGCGAGGAAACAGGCGGCGTTACTTCGTCACCTTGGTGTCGATCGCCTGCTTGAGGTCGGAAAGCTCCTCGCAGCCCGACGGGCACAGCTTCTCCAGCGAGGCGAGTTGCTCGTTGGCCTTGGCCATGTCGCCGGTCTCGACATAGAGCTCACCCAGATACTCATGCGCGGCCTTATGGTCGGGCTTAAGCTCCAGCGCCTTGGTGTAGTAGGTCAGCGAGGTCTGATAGTCGCCGGTCTTGCGCAGCGTGAAGCCGAGCAGGTTGTAGACGTCGGCCTGCTGGGTGTCCTGCGCGAGGTCGCGCAGATCGGCCAGCGCGCCCTTATAGTCCTTGGCGTCGATCTTGGCCTTGACGGCAGTCAGGTCGGGCGCATCGGCGCCTTCGATGTCGTCCACGGCATAGGCCGGAACGGCGATCGCGATCGGGGCCGCGGTCAAGACGGCAATGGCGCCGAGCGCCGCGAAAGTTAAGTGTTTCATTGGAGTGTCGCTTTCTGTTCACGATCCGAGTGAGATCAGATCTGGGTCGGGGTGAAGGCGTAGGCATTGCCGTCCTTGACGAAGCTGCCTGTGCCGGGGAACGGGAAGTGCGAGCCGCAGATGCGGACATTGTCGGCGATCACCTGGTCAATGATCCGGTGCCGCGTGGTGATCGCCGTCGGACCGTCCTGGTCGTAGGCGCCCTGCCATTCGGGATGCGGGGCAAGCAGCGCCGGCACGTACATGGTGTCGGCCGAGACGAGGAATTGCTCGGCGCCGGCATCGACATGGTAGACCGAATGGCCAGGCGTATGGCCGGGCGCCGCCATGAGGCGGATGCCGGGCACCACTTCCGCGCCATCGTCGACCAGCTTCCAGTTCTTCCATTTCGGAAAATTCTCGGCGATGCGCTTGCCCGCCGGCTTGCGGCCCTCGGGCAGCTTGGCGAGGCGGCTCGGATCCGTCCACCAATTGTATTCGGTGGCGTTGACGATCAGCTCGGCATTGGGGAACACCGGAT
The DNA here is from genome assembly GCF_004023285.1 of Mesorhizobium sp. M2A.F.Ca.ET.067.02.1.1. Taxonomy (NCBI): domain Bacteria; kingdom Pseudomonadati; phylum Pseudomonadota; class Alphaproteobacteria; order Hyphomicrobiales; family Phyllobacteriaceae; genus Mesorhizobium; species Mesorhizobium sp. M2A.F.Ca.ET.067.02.1.1. Next base: position 1,532 of record NZ_RZSB01000544.1, on the reverse strand, counting down.
CGTTGGTGCCCTTCTCCATCAGGCCCCAGACATGGTCCGGATGGAAATGCGAGATCAGAATGGTGTCGATCGCCTTGTAGTCGATGCCCGCGGCCTTCATGTTGGCCGGCAGATGCGTGGCGTTGGCCTGCCACTGGCCGACGCCGGAACCGGCGTCCATCATGATGGTGCGGCCGTTCATCTTGAGCACCACGACGGTGAGCGGGATCGGCATGAAGTCGGTGGTCAATCCTGCCTTGGCGAGTGCCGCCTTGGTGTCGTCGACCGAGACGTCCTTGATGAAGGCCGGGTCGTGGGGCTTGCGCCAAATGCCGTCATAGACGGCGGTGACCTCGAGCGAGCCGACCTTGTATTTGTAGAAGCCGACCAGCGGCTCGACCGGGGTTTCGGCGTGGGCCGCGGGCGCGAATTCGAGCTTGCCGGCAATGCCGAAGGCGGCAGCGGCGGCGGCTGATCCGAGCACCATGCGGCGTGTCATGTTGAACATCAGAAATCTCCTCTAGTGGCTGCGGGTTGCGTCAGGTTTCAGGCGGTATGAGAGATTGGCGGAGGGCCCGGTGCGACCCTCCGCCGGCTGCGGAAGCCGGTGCCGGCCGGTCCGACTGAAAGACCGACCGGCACAGGGGAGATCGGGACTTCGGCTCCGAGCCCTGCGAGGCGTGCCTTCCCCGCCCGGATCGGGACGTTCAGCCCCAAGCTCCTAGCTCAGCGACCCCAGATGCCCTGGCCAGGCTCATCCGCAGCGATCTTGGCCGCCGGCTTCATGTCGTGACGGTCCAGCTTCACGATGGAAGCAGTGGTGGTGGTGTCGACGGCGGCTGCGTGCTGGGCGGCCGCGGAGAAGTGGTCGCTGCCGGCAAAGGCGCCGCCGGTGGCAAGGAGGATGGCGACTGCGGTGAGGGCGATCTTGTTCATATGCGTATTCTCCGGGTTGGTTGATGCGTGCCTTGGGAGGATGGCCTCGCTACAGCCAAGACCCGGAAGGCTCGGGCTTTATTCCCGGGGGGCGGAGAATCTTTTCAGGGCGCGATACAAATCGCGACCCGTCCGGATGAAACGGGAAGCCGCGGCCAGTTAGCCGGCGTTAAGCATCGCTCCAGCTTTTGGGCTGAAAATAACCTGCCAAGCTGCCAGTGACGCAACTTGAAGCCGGTCCGGAAGTTTAAATTTAAGCACTTCCTGCTAGCTTCAACCGATGGATTTCTGTCCGCGAAAGGTATTCGCGTCGAATTGACCGGGACTGGTTTCAATATCGGCCGTATCAGACAGGCCGTTTTCTCTTCCGCCAACTTGCCGGCGGCGATCGCTGTGTTCGTGCTTGCGATCTGCGCGCTCTTCGTCGATCAGCAAAACAGAAAAGTCTCCGACCAGCTGTTGCGCGCCGACGTGCTCGCCAAGGTCAACATCATCCGCGCCAAGCTCGAGGGAAACATAAACGGCAACCTGCAGCTGGTGCAGGGCCTTGCTTCGGCGGTGACGACCGAGCCGTATATGGGGCAACAGCGATTTGCGGCGCTCGCCGCGGAACTGGT
>NZ_RZSB01000543.1:0-4104 GCF_004023285.1 Mesorhizobium sp. M2A.F.Ca.ET.067.02.1.1 | reverse complement strand
CCGGAGCAGGGGCAGGAATCCGCCCGCCGCGACATCGAGGCTGAGATCGCTGAGGATGGAGACCGCGCCGAAGCGCTTCTCAATCCCGCTTATGCCGATGGGCAGCGCGGACTGCGCGAGAGACAACAGCATCTCCTTCAACTCCGGATCATTTTTGCGAAACGATGCGGAGCGGCGCCGCAAGGACGCCACTCCGGTACGATCCTCATTGCTGGATCAGGTTGTTGAACTTCTCCGTCGCCTCGACGAGGGTGTCGCGCCAGAAGGCCGGGTCCTGCAGCACCTGCTTCTTGACGTTCTCGGGTGAGGAATTGATGTCCTTGATGCGCTCGGGCGGGATCTTGCCGGTCTCGAAAGCCTTCTCGTTGGCCGGGCCGTTGTCGACATAGAGCGGCAAGTTGGCCTGGAGATCGGGGCTGACGAACTTGGCCAGCGCCTTCATGGCGATGTCCTTGTTCTTCGAGCCCTTCGGGATGACCATGCAGTCGGCGGTCAGCACGCCCTGGTCGAAGGAGAAGCTGACCGGCGCACCGCTCTTCTTCAGTGTGCCGGCGCGGCCGTTCCAGATGCTGGCCATATCGACCTCGCCGTCCTTGACGAGCTGCATGGCCTGTGCGCCGGAGGTCCACCAGGCATCGATATGACCCTTGATCTTGTCGACCGGATTGCAGCGCACCGTCGATGTCGACCGGGTAGACCTTGTCGATTGGAATGCCCTTGGCGAGAGCGGCGACGCTCACCGTCTCCGTCGCTTGGCTGCCGGAGAGCGCGCGGCGGCCGGGGAATTTCTCGACGTTCCAGAAATCGGCCCAGGTCTTCGGGCCTTTGTCGCCGAAGACATCGGTCCGGTAGATCAGCACGACGGACGTGTAGGAGATGCCGACCCAGTCGTCATGCACGAGCTTGGGATTGATGCCGGTCTTGTCGATGACATTGTAGTCCAGTTTCTCGAACAGGCCTTCCTTGGAGCCGCGCGCGCATTCGTCGGCGCCAAGCTCGGTGATATCCCATTTGACGGCGTTGCCGGTGACCTGCAGGCGCACGTCGTCGAGGCCGTTGGTGGTGTCCTGCTTGATGGTGATGCCGAGTTCCTTGGCCGTCGGATCGAAGAAGGCCTTGGTTTGCGCTTCCTGATAGGTGCCGCCCCATGAGGCGACGGTGATGGTGTCGGCGGCCGACGCCGGAACGGCGGCCGATGCCAGCAGCCCGGCAATCGCCAGGCCGTGAATAAAAAGTCTCTTCGTCATTTTCGCTTCTCCAACCGGTGTTCCCGTTATCGTTGATTTGGTATGCTAATTTGTATACAATTTTGAGTGTAATTCGACGGAAGCCGATGTCAACATGGGCTTCAGGTTTTTGATGGTGGAGAAGCGGGACAGTTCGAAGCGGCCGCGCACCGCGACAGGGTCTGTTCAAGCAGGCGCTAAAAGGCACTAGACTGCGATTCCATGACTGACCGTTGGAGGCCGGACGTTTGAGCAAGGAAAGAAAAAACACGCTGCGCGACTCGGTCTTCGAGAAGCTGAAGGCGTTGATCATCACCGGCCAGATCCCGCCGGGCGGCCGCGTGACGGAAAACGAGATCGCCGAGCGCCTCAAGGTCAGCCGCACGCCGGTGCGCGAAGCCTTCAACCGGCTGGAACGCGACGGGCTGGTGATCGGCCGTCCGCGCCAGGGCTATGTCGTGGCCGAGTTCAACCTGACCATGTTCCGCGAGGCCTTCGACATCCGCGAACTACTCGACGGCCGCGCGACCGAGTTGGCCGCGGCCAACGCGAGCGCCGCCGACAAGGCGAAATTGCGCGAGATGCTCGCCGAATGCGAAAGGCTGGCGGCGATCCCGGATCGCAGCACGCGCGAAAAATTCGAGGAGCTGCAGGTCGGCATCGACCTGCATCGGGTGATCGCCGAAATCGGCGGCAATGAGATGCTCCATGGCATGCTCTGCGGCATCCTCGACAAATGCCAGCAATATGTCTGGACCGAGCTTCTGTGGCTGGACGAATGGAAGCTTACCCGCGAGGAGCATGCCGGCATCGTCGACGCGATCTGCGCCGGCGATGTCGCTCTGGCGGGCGAGCGCGCCCGCGCGCATGTGCGCGGATCACGCGAGAACATCCTGCGCCTGCTGCAGGCCAAGTCCGACTATCAGGGATTGTTCGCCAAGGCTTCGTGAGCCAGCGCCCTCCCCGTCAGCTGGAAAGCATGGGGCAGCTGGCGCCACGGCGCAGGCTGACATGCGCCACGTCGCCGACGCTGAATTGAAAACCGTCGGCGCGGCGCGGAGCATCGATGACGATCGGAGTCCCCTGCCCGAGCTCGGCATGCAGGCGCAGCGTGCGGCCGTGGAAGACGACACCGCTGACCCGCGCCGGCGCGGTGCCTTCGGCGGCCTCGGAAGCGGCGAGAAGATCTTCCGGGCGCACGCCGATGGTGCGGGTGTCGCCGGCGTCCGGCATCTCGCCGCTGTCTGAGGTCGCCTCCAGCGGCAGGTCGCCAGCGGTAAAGCGCAGGCGCTCGCCGTCGCGGCCCTGGAAGCGCGACTGCAACAAGTTCATCGTGCCGATGAAGGAAGCGACGAAGCGTGTCGCGGGGCGGTCGTAGAGCGTGGCCGGCGGCGCGATCTGCTCGATGCGGCCCTTGTTCATGACGACGATGCGGTCGGAGATCGAAAGCGCCTCGGTCTGGTCGTGCGTGACCATGACGAAGGTGGTGCCGAGCCGCGACTGCAGCCGCTTCAATTCGACCTGCATCTGCTCGCGCAAATGCGCGTCGAGCGCCGACAACGGCTCGTCGAGAAGGAGCACGCGCGGCTCGCAGACGATGGCGCGGGCCAAAGCGACGCGCTGGCGCTGGCCGCCCGAGAGTTCCGAGACGCGGGCGCGCAGCTTGTCGGCGAGGCCAACCATGTCGAGCGCGTCGCGGATGCGTTTTGCCTGCTCGGCGCCGGACATTTTGCGCAGCGACAGGCCGAAGCCGACATTGGCCGCGACATCCATATGCGGGAATAGCGCATAGTCCTGGAAGACAGTGTTCACCGGCCGGTCGAAGGGGCGCAAGCCCGTGATGTCGCGGCCTTCGAGCAGGACATTGCCGCTCGACGGACTCTCGAAGCCGGCGATGACGCGCAGGCTCGTCGTCTTGCCGCAGCCGGAAGGGCCGAGCAGGGTCAGGAACTCACCCGGAGCGATATCGAGATCGACGGCGTCGAGGCCGACTATGCCGCCCGGAAAAACCTTCGAAACCTTCTGCAGGCGAACGAGCGCGTCAGGCGCCATCGCGCACCTCGGACGGCTTGGTCGTGTTGACCCAGAGGATCTGGCAGCGCTCGGCGCCGGGGTTGCGGAAGGCATGCAGCAGCGTGCTCTTGAAGGCGAAGCTGTCGCCGGCTTTCAGCACATAGGTGGTGGCGTCCACCACCAGCTCGACCTCGCCCGCCATCACGAAGCCGAATTCGTGGCCGGCATGGGCGTAGGCTTCCGCCGTACCGCCGCCGGCCTCGACCGTGACCAGCATGCCGGTGAGCGTGGCGGCGGGCGGCGACAGCAGCGCCTTGGCGATGCCTTCGGACTTCACCGGGATCTGCCGACGCTTGTCGGCGCGCACGCAATAGAGGTCGTTGACCGCCTCATTGCCGTCGGTGATCAGCGCCGACGGCTCGATGTCCAGCGCCGCGGCCAGCGGCCAGATCACCTTGACGCGCAGCGAGGACATGCCGCGTTCGATCTGGCTCAGCGCGCCGATGGAGATGCCGGCTTTGGCGGCCAAGTCGGCCAGCGAGAGGTTGCGCTCGAGGCGCAACGCCCGCACGCGCCGGCCGACGCGGATGTCGGCATCGTCTTTCCACCTTTCGGCGGCTTCGTCAAAGACATCCATGCGTTCGTCCCTGTTGCAGTCAGTCGGGCCGGCAGTTGACCAAGCCGGCTCCATGATCGGGTTCTTATCTTGCCAGACGCCGGCGCCGCCCCTCATCGCCCTGCCGGGCACTTCTCCCCGTATAGTGACGGGGAGAAGGGGCTGGCCGCAACGCTGGCGCCAGTTCTGCGACGCTGGTTATTGGCGAAGCCGCCGGTGACAGCCCCCCTCTCCCCGTCACTATACGGG
>NZ_RZSB01000542.1:0-4123 GCF_004023285.1 Mesorhizobium sp. M2A.F.Ca.ET.067.02.1.1 | reverse complement strand
GATCGCCGATGCCGACGATGCTCTTGCCTTCGCAGAGGTTGCGGTAGATCTGCCACTTGTCGACGACCCTGCCCTTGGGGATCTCACGTGACTCGTTTTGCGCTGCCAGCATGGCAAGCGACATTGGCCGCCGCCCAAAGGGCGTCGTTGCAATACCCGTTTCCATTTTCTTTCACCCTCGATTAGGCAAAAGAAATCTGCTCGCCAAAACGGCGCCACGACTCTTGACAGTGATTCGGGGAAATGCGATTCTCAGCTTGCGACAGACGAGAAGGGCTTCCGCGACGGTGACGTTCGGGGGCCTTTTTCTTTTGCGGTTTCAGTCTCCTATTGATGTCTTCTCCGACTTTCTGAACGCCTCATAAAGGTTGCCCAGATTATCGGAAATCCACGTCCCAAAGCGGCTGCCGTCCATCTCCTTCACGGCGATCGTGATGGCCTTGCCTGCCTTCTTGACGCTGACGCTAACTGATTTGTCCTCGGGGACCCAGGACTGTGCTTGGGACTTCACGGCTACCTTGCGAACCGGCTTCCCCTTCGCATTCAAGGCTGCTAGCAACCTTTCGAAGCGTTCGTTGCTCTCCAGCTCGCCGAATTCTGGTTCGGACAAGATTGCATTAACGACTTCGGATTTCTTGCCGGCGAGCAGAGACAGCTCAACCCACCGCTCGCGGCCTACAGACGTAGCTGATCCAATCTTACCGATCACAGATGCCGGAATTCTGGTGACAACCGATACCATCTTCGAGACCGCAGCGGCGTTCGAGGCCAATGCTGACGAGATCACATCTCTGTCGTACCCCAAATCCTCAAGGCGCTTTGCGAACATCGCCTTCTCGATGAAACTGAGATTTGCCCGAGCGGAATTCTCCTGACCCTGGGCAATTACATGGGTCTTGTCGTCGATCTCCTTTACGACCGCCCTCACCTTCCGTCCCAGTTCGCGGGCGACTCGGACCCTGCGATGGCCGAAGACGATCATGTAGCGACCGTCTGAGCTCGGATGCGGACGGACAAGTATGGGAGAATCCTGCCCTCTCTCCCTAATCGCTTCCAGCAGCTCTTGATATTGTTCCTCGTCGCCGCCCATGCGGTCGGAAACGAACGAGCCATCGACTGCGCTTGGGTCGAGTTCGACGACATGCTCGCCCTCAAGATACGCATCCGCTTGCTTTGCCAACTCGTTGACTGAGCGGATCATCGATTTTGACGCGCCGCGGATCGGATATGCCGCAGCGGAGGCTGATGACGCCCGGTCGTCGATCTCCGCTTCTACCAGGCCTGCAAGAAGATTCTTACGTGCCATATTTTTACCTCCAGATAGGGCGTAGTCCATTGAATACATTTGGCAAATATCCGCTTTTGTCAGCAGACAAGTCAACGCCCCCATGCTTCATGAATCAAAGCTACGATTTCGCCGTTTACGACGTCCAAGGCTTCCATTGCTCGCTCGTATGTGGAACGGGTCATCGCACTCTTTTCGACTTCGTAGAGGGTCTGCTTGGTAATCCCGGCATCGGAAATCGCCGTTGATTTCAGCATCTGGTTCTTGAGAATGAATTCGCCGAACAACGTATGCAGGAACGCCACCATCTGCGCTTGCGGCTGATCCGTGGGTTCGTATCGAGTAACAAGATAGCGATACCACTCCAGATTCACCTCCGCACCGGCCGCCCTGATCGGCTCCAGGATGTTCCCGAGCATCAGCAGAAACTGGCCCATGCTCATAACATCGAGCATTTGCGGATGGATCGTGATCAACACTGAGGTCGCCGCGGTCAGTGCGGTGATCGTCAGGTAGCCAAGCTGCGGCGGACAATCGATAACTATGACATCGTAGCGATCGTCGACCTCCATCAATGCCTTCGAGATGCGCGTGAAAAACGCCCTGCCCACATTCGAAGACTTGTCCGTCATTGCCAGAGGCGTGTCGTATTCGAATTCCTGCAGCTCTAGGTTCGCTGGGACGATGTCCAAGCCCGGGAAATTCGTCGGCTTGATGATTTCCGAGAGAGGCACCCTCTCGTCGTCATAACGAATCGCGTCGTAAAGCGATTTCGCCTGGTCGAGTTCAGGTTGGAACCCATGCAACGAAGAAAGCGATGCCTGCGGATCGAGATCGACAGCTAGGACACGGTGCCCGGTAAGCGCAAGGTATTGGGCGAGGTGGGCAGCGGTAGTGGTCTTTCCGCTGCCCCCCTTGAAATTAACCACAGCCAAAATCTGAAGCTTTTCGCGCGGTCGCCGATGGGGAACATACATGCGGGCGTCGGATCGACCGTACTGGTCGAGATACTGGCGCAGCTCAAGCATCTGTTCAGCAGTGTACGAGCGTCTGCCCGACGTCGAGGTTTCAGGCACCGGTCCCTTTCCTTCCAGATGCAGTTTCTTCAGATGGCTCTGGGAAACCCCCAGATACGTGGCAACCTCCGCAAGCGAGAACGAACGAAGATTTTTCTTTGCGTGGGGAGGGAAGCGCTGCATCGAAAGCAGGTGCAACTTCTTCGATATCTGGTCGCCCTGATCGAGGATACTTTTCTCGAACAGCAGCGGGATTTTCGTAGGAACGGGCGAACTCACGTTCATTCGATCGAGACTCTCTAAAAACGATTTTTGACGTAAAAGCGCCAAGCAACCGTCATTATGTCCGATTCGTTCGCCCGGGCAAGAAATTTAAAGTTAACAAAAGCTTAATGGTCTCACGTTAGGATCCCATGATGTGATTCATGCACCTGAATATGCTACACAATTCAGCGATTTTGTCTGCGGACAAAGCCTGCTTATCCCAAGCACAAATCCTGCTTACCCAAGCGTCCCGCGCAAATTCTTATCGGCTTCCTTAGGCGACCCGCACCGGTGCCTGGCAAGTGATCGCGACACTGAGCTTCTGACGAATATCTGCAGATCAAACTCGACCGCGCGCTGACCCGACATTGCAAAGCGGCATGTCATCTTTCGTCTCCCTTGAAGAAGCTAAGCCAAAGCGTTTTCAGCTGATAGCTCGTCGGAGGAGAAGGCGCAGCGCCTCATCAGCCCGTCGCCTACGATAAACGCCAAGTGAGAGGACGGAATAATGGTGTCGAGTTCGCTCACCAGACGAAAATGTGACAGCGCTCGTTGCCGGACCCCTCGAAGATGGTTCCCGAAAAGGTGCCAAATCGCGTCTCGGCGAGACCACTTAGACGAAAGGCCCACTCTAGCGAAGCCGATGTCGCTTCTACTTCTCGATTCCAATCGAAACGCTAAGCTACCGTCGCGCAGCCGCCTCAAACGGAGGAATGGCGCAGTGTCTTGACATCCTCGTCGGACAAGATGCCGACCAAAAACGCGCGACGATCGGAGGGGCAGCCACCGAATCCCGCGTGTTAAGCGCGTCGGCGCGCCACAGTTTTGCGTCTGATGCAGGTTCGAGAGCCGCAGGTCCATGGTGCTCGCTCAAAACAGATACGGTCTGTCCACCCAAGCGAGCAGAACGGCGGCGTCCTGATCGGGTAGCCGCACCCGGCCCGTGCGCAGGCCTTCGGCGATCGTGTGACCGACATTCGGATCGACCCAGTGGCCGTGGGTCATCAGAAAGAACCAGGCGAAGGGCAGACCGATTTCGGTGTCGATCGCCTCGATCCGTTCCATCAGCCGGTGCACTGAGACGCCTTCGTCGGCGAGCAGCCGCTCAGTCGGCATTTTGAGGGGCCGCGGAATAAAACCGATCTCGCGCCGGCCGCGATCCTCGAGGTCGTGGATGTCGAAGGCCCAGTGAGCAAAGATGCGGTCGGCGGCCGCACTCGATCGCTGCCAGGCAACAAAAAGCGGCTTTCGCGCGGCACGAAATCGAACCAGTCGGGATAGGCGTCGAAAAACGCGATGTCGCGCGTGCCATCTGGCCCGACCTCGCGAATGACCCGGTTTTCCAGCTCGGGCCGCTGCGCCTCGCGCATTTCGCGTTCGATGCGCGTCCGGCGCGCCAAAAAACTGCGCATGTGGTCGATGCCGCCGCCGGAACAGCCGCGCAGCCGGTAGACTGGCCCTGCGAGCTGTTGTGTCTCGACCGCGGAACCGCGCCAAACCCAGGTCGGCTCGAACAGATCGTCGACGTTGCGGGGGCGATAGTCGGGATCGATCACCG
>NZ_RZSB01000541.1:0-4131 GCF_004023285.1 Mesorhizobium sp. M2A.F.Ca.ET.067.02.1.1 | reverse complement strand
CTCCAGGCTTGCCCGCTGTGGGCTTGGCCGCGGTTTCCTTGCCCTTCGAAGCGCTGCCGGCTTTCGCGGCTGAAGCCTTGGCGGCCGGCTTTTTAGGCGCTGTTTTCGCTGCGCCGGATTTCGCGGCCGGCTTGGCTGCCGATTGGGGCTTGCTGGCGATCGAAGCGGCGCGGGCGTCGACTTGCGCCGCTTTCGACGCGCCCTTGGACACGGTGACCCGCTCGCCCTCGTCCGCGTGCTCGACACTGTCGGAAACCGGTCCCGCCATCATCGAAGCGGAGTTGCCCGGGCCGTGCGCGGAGTCGGGGCCCGTATCGAGCTGCTCGATGACATCCTCGTCGCCGACTTCGGTCAGCACCGTCTCGACCTCTTCGTCGTCGACGCCGAGATAGGCGGCGATGACGCGCGGATCGGTACGGACCGATTGCGGATTGCCGTCGGAAATCTTGCGGCCGTATTCGAGCACCACGACGTGATCGGAAATCTGCATGACCACCGACATGTCGTGCTCGATGAGCAGGATAGACGTGCCGGTGTTGTTCTTGATGTCCATCAGCAGATCGTTCAGTGCCGCCGATTCCTTCGGGTTGAGGCCGGCGGCCGGCTCGTCCAGGCACAAAAGCTCCGGCCCGGTGCACATGGCACGCGCGATCTCCAGGCGCCGCTGCGCGCCATAGGGCAGATCGCCGGCCGGATCGTCGGCGCGATCGACGAGGTCGGCCTTTTCCAGCCAGTGCCTGGCAAGGTCGATCGACTCGGCGGACGCCTGTCGATAGCTCGGGAAGCCGAACAGGCCAAGGAAAGTGTAGCCCGAAGCCTTCATCAGCTTGTTGTGCTGCGCCACCAGAAGGTTTTCCAAGAGCGTCATGCCGGAGAACAGGCGGATGTTCTGGAAAGTGCGCGCCACCTTGGCGCGCGCCGGGATCTCGTGGTTGGGCAGGCGCTCAAGCAGGTAGGTCGAGCCGTCGCGCCGGTTCAGCGTCAGCATGCCTTCCGACGGCTTGTAGAAACCGGTGATGCAGTTGAACACCGTCGTCTTGCCGGCGCCGTTCGGCCCGATCAGCGCGGTGATCTCGCCGCGCCTGGCCTGGAAGGACAGGTCGCCGATGGCGACCAGGCCTCCGAACTTCATCGACAAATGCTCGACCTGCAGGATGAAGTCGTTTGCGGAAGCTTGCGCGTTCATCAGCCGTGCCCCTCCTTGGTGAAGGACGCTGAGACCGCTCTTCGTTCTTTCAGGAAGGCCGTGGGTTCGCGACTGCCGACGAAGCCGCGCGGCTTCCACAGCATGACGATGACCATGGCCATGCCGAACAGCAGCATGCGGTAGAGTTCCGGTGTGAAGTCGGGTCCGAACACGGCCTTGAGGAAGTCGAGTTCGCGCAGGATCTCGGTGCCGCCGATCATCACCAGCGCCGCCACGGCAATGCCGCCCAGCGAACCCATGCCGCCGAGAACGACGATGGCAAGGATGATCGCCGATTCGAGGAAGACGAAGGATTCAGGGCTGACGAAGCCTTGGCGGGCTGCGAAGAACGAGCCGGCAAAGCCGCCGAACATGGCGCCCGTGGCGAACGCCGTCAGCTTGGTGGTGGTGGTGTTGATGCCGAGAGAGCGACAGGCGATCTCGTCCTCGCGCAACGCTTCCCAGGCGCGTCCCACCGGCAGGCGACGAAGCCTTATGGTGACGAAGGCGGTGAGCAGGCAGAGCGCCAGGGCGAGATAGTAGAGGAAGATCTTGTAGTAGGCCCCTGATTGGGCAATGTGCAGAACCTTGGCGATGTAGTTCGGGTCGGAGACGTTGAAAGACATCAGGCCGAAGAACGACACTTTCGGAATGCCCGAGATGCCTGCCGAACCATTGGTGACTTCACGCCAGTTGATGAGCACCAGGCGGATGATCTCACCGAAGGCAAGGGTCACGATCGCCAGATAGTCGCCGCGCAATCTGAGCACCGGGAAGCCGAGCATGACGCCCCAGAAGGCCGCCATGCAGCCCGCGGCCGGCAAAAGGATCCAGAACGACAGGCCGAAATGCGTGCCAAGCAACGCGTAGGCATAGGCGCCGACGGCATAGAAGGCGACGTAGCCGAGATCGAGCAGGCCGGCCAACCCGATGACGATGTTGAGGCCCCAGGCCAGCATCACATAGATCAGGATTTGGATGCCGAAATTGTCGACCCATTTGAGCGACCCCTGGAAGCCGAACAGGAGCACCATCGCGATTGGATAGAGCAGTAGGACGACAAGGCCGATCCTGTTGAAGTTCCGCTTCAGGAAGCCGGGTTCGGCGACGACGGCGGCGGGCGCCTGCGCCCTTTCGGCTTTCGACCGCTCCATCGCCGGAACCGCATAGGCCACATAGACAAAGCGGCCGAGCGTGACGGCAATGACCACGATGGCGAGCAAGACCCAGCGCTGCACCAGGATCAGTTCGTTGCTGATGTTCTGGTCTGTCCTGAGACCGATGAACAGCACGAACAGGCCGAGCGAAATGGCGCCGGCATAGAACGCTTCGCGAAAAGCGCGCTGGATGGGAGTGGCGACGGCGTCGCGCTCCGAGGACACGGTAACGGCCATGAGGATCAGACCTTTTCGACTTCAGGCCGGCCGAGGATGCCGGAGGGCAGGAAGATGAGCACGATCGCCAGGATCGAAAATGCGGCCACGTCCTTGTAGTCGATGGAGAAATAGGCCGACCACATGCTCTCGATGAAGCCGATCAAGAGCCCGCCGAGCACCGCGCCCGGCAGCGAGCCGATGCCGCCGAGCACGGCCGCGGTGAAGGCCTTAACGCCCGGCACGAAGCCGTCGGAGAACACCACGACGCCGTAATACATCAGGAACAGCGTGCCCGCGACGGCGGCAAGGGCGGCGCCCATGATGAAGGTGATGGAGATGGTGCGGTCGACGTCGATGCCGAGCAGCGCCGCCATCTTGCGATCCTGCTCGCAGGCGCGCTGGGCGCGACCGAGCGCCGTCCTGTTGACCAGGTACCAGAAGACGGCGAGCAGCGCGATGGTGACGATCACGATGATGATCTGCTTCAGCGAGATGCTGATGCCGTCGATCGTGTAGACCTGGCTGACCAGCGGCGGGATCGGCTTGTTGCGCGGACCTTGCGTGACCTGCACGAAGTTGGAGAGCGCGATCGACATGCCGATGGCGGTGATCAGCGGCGCCAGCCGGAACGAACCGCGCAGCGGCCGGTAGGCCACCTTCTCGATCGTCCAGTTGTAGAGGCTGGTCAGAAGCATCGCCACGATCATCATGATCAGAAGCGCCACCACGACCGGCACCGAATAGAACAACGCGCCGAGGATCAGGAAGACGATGAGCGCGGTGAAGGCACCGACCATGAAAATGTCACCATGGGCGAAATTGATCATGCCGATGATGCCGTAGACCATCGTATAGCCGATCGCGATCAGCCCATAGATAGATCCCAGCGTCAGCCCATTGATAAGCTGCTGGACGAAGTACTGCATATTTACGCGGCTCCCCTGGAATGTCGCCCGTTTTCGGATCGCACTCCTTGTCGTATTTCCCCTAGTCGTAAAGTTTCGAGCCCGGATTGCAACGTGATTTTTCAATCGCTCTGCGTGGTTTGGAAGCACGCGGTCCGATTGCCCGTTTTTTCACACCCGACCCCTGGACTATCGCGGACCCTAGCATTGGCACAACGCAATGTCTTTGACGATTCAACCCTATGATGGGCCTCGTGTCGAAGAAACCAGCGTCAAAATATGTTGATGAGAAGAATCCTTGCGCCAACCGAAGCGCCCGGTTTCCCGTCACCGCACCTTCCGCTAGGTCAGGATTCCGTCATCTGTGACGGGCATGTGACGGTGCGGCGCCCTTCGGCCGAAGGCGCCGCGCCACAACAGAATGCTCGAAGCGACGTCTCAGTAAGCAGAGCCTCCCTCGCCATTGAGATTGTGCTTTTCAGTGCCTTTGAGCGGCGGATTGAAGACGCTCACCAGCACCATGTCGCCGGCGCTGTCGGCGCGCAGGAAATGGTCGTCATGGGCATCAAGCACATAGACCGTGCCCGGCTCGACGCGATGGACGGTGCCGGTCATGTCCTCGACCTCGCCGGTGCCGGAGATGCAGTAGCAGGCCTCCAGGTGC
>NZ_RZSB01000540.1:0-4134 GCF_004023285.1 Mesorhizobium sp. M2A.F.Ca.ET.067.02.1.1 | reverse complement strand
GGTGCCGCCCGCCGGCAGATCCTTGTCGCCGTCAGCCGCGGCGATCACGCTGTCGAGCAGGCCGGGGAAACGCTTGTCGAGGTCGTCGCGGCGCAGCGTGATCAGCCGGCTGGTGCCGACCGCTTCGCTGCGCGTGACACCCGCCTCGCGCAGCTTGGCGAGGTGGTAGCTGAGATTGGTCTTGGAGGCGAGGTCGAGAAACTTGCTGCAGTTCATCGGCACGCCTTCCTTGCGAGCCAGATAGCGCACGATGGAAAGCCGGGTCGGGTCGCCGAGCACGGCAAGCACGATCGGCAGGCTGATCTGGTCGGCGGTTGGATGGGGCAGGCTCATGACCAAGAATTAAGCACAAACGGCACGAACTTCAACGCGGCTCCTCTTTCTGCCGACCGACATAGGCTCTTCTTTCGGCCGCGTCCTGTCACAGGGCTGTCAGCAGGGTTCAGCTATTTTCTCCCGGCTCGGTTGACATCATGCCCTGTTATGTCCAATTGTTCAATAACTTTTGAACTAAGGACAAATCCCATGGACAAGCGGATCTTCTGGCTGGCGCTCGGATCGTTTGCGATCTCGACCGAAGGTTTCGTCATCTCAAGCCTTCTTCCCGACATTGCATCCGATGCCGGCATATCCGTGCCGCTCGCCGGCTCGCTGATCACCGCCTTCGCGCTCGCCTACGCCATCGGCGCGCCCGTGCTGGCGACGCTGACCGGCGAATGGGACCGGCGGCGCGTCATCCTGTGGACGCTGGTATTCTTCGTCATCGGCAACATCGTCGCCGCGCTGAGCTCGTCCTTCGAACTGCTTTTGATCGCCCGCATCGTCATGGCGCTTTCGTCCGGCCTGTTCGCCGCGACTGCGCAGGGGACGGCCGTGGCTCTGGTCGATGACCATCACCGGGCCCGCGCCATTGCCGTTGTCGTCGGTGGCACCACGGTGGCCGTCGCCGTCGGCGCGCCGCTCGGCGCCCTGGTCGCAGCTGTCGCCGGCTGGCGCGGCACGTTCTTCGCCATCGCCGCGCTCGGCGCGCTGTCCGGCGCGATCCTGTGGTGGCGGCTGCCGCGCGGCATCATCGGCACCAGGCTGCCACTGAAGCGCAGGCTGGCGGCGGCTGTTCGCCCCGGCGTAATGCCGATCCTGCTGACGACGACGCTTGCGCTGGTCGGCGCCTTCACCGTCTTCGCCTTCATCGCGCCCTTGGCCCTTCAGGGTGGCGGGCTCTCGCCGATCGCGCTGCCCGGCATGCTGCTCGCCTTCGGCGTCGGCGCCGTCATCGGCAATATCGCCGGCGGCCAGGCCGCCGACCGCTTCGGCGCGACCCGCACCGTCGCCTGGTCGCTGACGCTGTCGGCCGCGACGCTCGCCACCTTCTCGCTGATCCCGGCCTTCCTGCCGCATTCGATCGCCGGACCGGCGCTGATGGGTATGATGGTGCCTTGGGGCATTGTCGGCTGGGCCTTCCCGCCGGCGCAGGCGAGCCGCATCCTCAAGATCGCGCCCGACGCCGCGCCCATTGTCTTGTCGCTCAATGCCTCGGCGCTCTATTTCGGCGTCGCTTTGGGCGCTGTGGTCGGCGCCGCCGTGCTGCGCTTCGGCGCGCCGGCCGATCTCGGCCTGATCGCCGCGGTGTTTCCGATCGTGGGCCTGGGTATCGTGCTGGCGGGCCGTGTTTTTGCGCGCCCGGTCGCGATGCCGGCGGAATAAGCTGCTTGAAAGCGTGACGGACGGCCGCTTCTTCAATTCGAAGGAGCGGCCGCCGGCATTTCCAGATCGAGATCGGCCACAGCATCCAGCGCCGCACGCAGCTTCGCCGCCTGCTCCGTGCCGACCTTGTCCTCGAATTGCCGCTGGGCGATGCTCCAGAGCTTGAGCGCCTCGTCGAGCTTGGCTTGGCCTCGTGGCGTCAGCCGCACGCGCTTGACGCGGCGGTCGTCCTTGTCGGGAAAGGTCTCGACATAACCGTCGCGGATCAGCGGTTTCAGCGTGTGGCCGAGCGCCGACAGGTCCATGATCAGCACCTCGGCGATGGCGCCCATCGCCGGCTCGTCGCTGATGTGGATCTGAAAGAGCAGGCCGAACTGCGTGCCCTTCAGGCCTGACGGCGCCAGCGCGTCATCATAGAAGCGGCCGAGACTGCGCGCGGCGCGGCGCAGCGTGGCGTTGTTGCAGTCGCTGAATCCAGGCTTGCGAGCTTCGGTCATGATCACTCCTTGCCGGCGCAAAGACGCGCCAGCCTGCCTCAGAAATAGTTTTTGCCGCTGCCGTTGACAAGATAGTGGCATATACCTACTTCGGTGAAAGTGGCATATGCCACTAATCGAAATCAGAGGCTCGGCGGATGAACTGACCATCGGCGCCGAACCAGCGAAGCGAACAAAAGGAACAGGACAATGAGCACGAAGGACAACAAGGGCACGGCGGTCATCACCGGCGCATCCTCAGGCATCGGCGCGGTCTATGCGGACCGGCTGGCAGGGCAGGGCTACGATCTGGTGCTGGTGGCGCGCCGCGCCGACCGGCTGCAGGAGGTGGCGGAAAGGCTCGCCTATGCCTATGGCCGCAAGGTCGATACGATCGTCGCCGACCTCTCTGTCGATGCCGACCTGCACCGCGTCGAGCAGGCGGTGTCGACGGATGACAGCGTGACGCTGCTGATCAACAATGCCGGCGTGGCCGGCCTGGAGACGGTCGCCGATGCCGATGCCGACACGGCGGAGCGCATGATCAAGGTCAATGTCGTGGCGCTGACCAGGCTGACTCGCGCGGTGTTGCCGGGCTTGCTCAAGCGCAATCGCGGCGGGATCATCAACATCGCCTCGGTGGTGGCCTATGGCATCGCCGTCGGCGGCATCTACAGCGGCACCAAGGCCTATGTCGCCAACTTCACGGAAGCGCTGCAGAAGGAAGTCGCCGGCACCAATGTGAAGGTTCAGTCGGTGGTGCCCGGGCCGATCCGCACCGAGTTGTGGGACGTCTCCGGAATCAGCCTCGACAGGATCAATCCGGACTGGATCATGAGTGCCGAGGATCTGGTCGACGCGGCGCTTGCCGGCTTCGCCCAGGGCGAGACGGTCACCGCGCCCGGCCTTGCCGATGCGGCCGGGCTGACGACGTATCTCGGCGCGAGGGATCAGTTCTTCGGCAGCCTGTTCTCCGGCAAGCCGGCGGCGCGCTACGCCGTCTGACCTCTCTCAAGCTGGCCGCCACATCTGCAGGATCGAGGCGGCCAGCAGCAGGCCGAGCACGATGTTCAGCGCGCGCCACTGGCGCTCCGTCTTGAGCAGGCGGGCAAGCAGGGTTCCCGCCACGCACCACAACGACAGCGACAAAGCCGCGGCCAGGCCGAACACGGCGCCGAGCAGCAGCGCGAGTTGCAACGGACCATCCGCCAGGGCCGCGAAGGACGCGGCGGCGCCCAGCCCCATCGCCCAGCCCTTCGGGTTCATCCATTGGATGCCGGCGCCGCCGAAAAAGCTGTTCGGCCTGGCCATGCTGATGTCGAGGTTGGGCGGACCGCTGCGGCCGATCTTGATCGCCAGCCATATCAGATAGAGCGAGCCCGCTATCTTCATGGCGAGCTGGAGGGAGGGCACCGCGGCGAGCAGGCCGGCGAGGCCTGCGGCGCCTGCGGCCGCCACGGTCGCCAGCCCCGCCGCGCTGCCGGCCATCAGCGGCACCGAGCGGCGAAAGCCGAATTGCGCGCCGGAGGCGGTCGACAATGTCGTGGCGATGCCGGGCGTCGAGGTCGAGATCAGCGCGAACAGGACCAGCGGGATGATGGTTTCGGACATGCGGGGTTCCCAGTCGAGGAGCCGCCATGCTTATGCGCTTGGCGGCATCAGTAAATGCAATGTTTGATATGGTTTGCATTAGAGAATATAATGGAAGCCATGATCCGCGATCTCGACACGAGTCTCATCCGCACCTTCGTCATGACGGCCGACAAGGCCAGCATGACGGCGGCGGCCAATGCGCTCCACCTGACGCAAGGCGCCGTCAGCCAGCAGGTCAAACGGCTGGAAGATGTGCTGGGGCAACGCCTGTTCGAGCGCGACCGCCGCCGTCTGAAGCTGACCCGTTCCGGCGAGCGGCTGCTCGACAAGGCCAGGCGCCTGCTGCAGCTCAATGACGAGA
>NZ_RZSB01000053.1:0-15794 GCF_004023285.1 Mesorhizobium sp. M2A.F.Ca.ET.067.02.1.1 | reverse complement strand
GGCGGCTGTGATTGCAGGCCTGGTATCGAAGTCGCTGGTGGCAGCCGACACCAGCGGTACGGTGACCCAATACAGGTTGCTAGAATCGACTCGAAGCTACGCTCGCGAGAAGTTGACCGAGGCAGGCGAAAGCTCCGCCTCGGCGCGTCGCCACGCATCCTACTACGCCGCGCTTCTTGATCGGGCGCATTCCGAGTTTTTCAGCAGGCCGCTAGCCGAGTGGATGGCCGAGTACAGCAGCTGCATCGACAACGTCCACGTTGCCATTGATTGGGCTCTATCGCCTGATGGCGACGGTGATGTCGGCGTGGCGCTCACTGCCAACGCCGTTCCGCTGTGGACTCGCCTGACCCTCCTCGAGGAATGCCGAACTCGCGTCGAACGCGCTCTCTCAGTCTTGAGTCCCGATGTCGCTCGCGGAGGCAAGCGCGAGATGCAGCTCTTCGCAGCATTTGCGGCGGCCTCGACCCTTACCAAGGGGCCGGGACCGGAATCGGAACTGGCCTGGTCAGCGACGCTCCAAATCGCTGAGCGGATCGGCGACATCGACTATCAGCTCCGTGCACTATGGGGCACCTGGATTGGCCATCACACCGGCGAGAGCCAGGCTAGGGCCCTCGAGGCGGCGCGCAAGTTCAGGGACGTCGCGGCGCTGTCGTCGGATGTTGCCGATCCCGTCGTGGGCGATCGGATCATTGGAACGGTCCTCTGGGCTCAGGGAGAACTGCAGGCCGCTCGCAGCACGATGGAACAGGTCCTTCGCTCATATGTGGCTCCGTCCGATCGTTCGCACCTGATCCGCTTCCAATTCGATCAACGGGTCACGGCCTATTCGGCATTGTCTCTGACGCTTTGGCTTCAGGGTTTGCCCGAGCAGGCAATGAAAATAGTCGAGACCAGTGCGCAACTGGCACAAAACCTTGCCCACGATCCTTCGATATTTCATGCGACCGCATTGTCGGGTTGCCGGGTCGCGCTCCTGGCGGGCGACAGGCCTTCCGCCGATAGGCTGCTGGCCTTGCTGCAGGGTGCGGTAGCGCGGCAAGTCAGCTACGGCGTCTGGATTCGAGCCTACCGGGGCGAGATCATGATCCGCGACGGCGATCCTGAAGCTGGTTCGCGTTTATTGGAGGTGGCCCTCACCGAGCTCCCGAAAGCGGCCTTTCACGCTCACTACGCGTCGCTTCGGGCCGCCCTGGCGCAGGGTCTCGCCGCTGCGGGCCGGGCTGATGATGCGGCGACAGTGATCGAGCATGCACTCGCACTCGCCGAACGCTCGGGGGACGTTTGGTATTTTCCGGAGTTGCTGCGCGTCAAAGGCGAGTTTT
This sequence comes from Mesorhizobium sp. M2A.F.Ca.ET.067.02.1.1, assembly GCF_004023285.1. Taxonomy (NCBI): domain Bacteria; kingdom Pseudomonadati; phylum Pseudomonadota; class Alphaproteobacteria; order Hyphomicrobiales; family Phyllobacteriaceae; genus Mesorhizobium; species Mesorhizobium sp. M2A.F.Ca.ET.067.02.1.1. The sequence goes on along the minus strand of NZ_RZSB01000053.1, from coordinate 14,466 downwards.
TGGCCGCACGACGGGCACCCGATGCGGCCGAGGAGACTTTTCTACTTTCCCTGGACTGGGCCCGGCGGCAAGGGGCGCTTGCCTGGGAGCTCCGCACGGGCATCAGCCTGGCGCGTCTTTTGGCGGAACAGGGCAGGATCGCTGTGGCGCACGCGTTCCTGTCTGAGTTGCGGGCAAAATTCACGGAGGGATTCGAGACGGTCGATCTCGTCGAAGCCGCACAGCTGCTCACGCGGCTAGAAGACAGTCGACGGGCCGATACTGATGAGATTGAGACCGACAAGAGCACCCGAGGGAAACTGCTGTAACCTGCCGCCTTCGGAGAGTCGGCCGAGATCGATGCCGGCCAGGCCCAGATGCGCGATCATCCTGCCGATCACCGCCTTGGCACGCGCATGGTCGCCAGAAAAGAAGATGACACGCCGTCCAGTCGCCGCCTCCGGGGACATCAGCAGCAACTGAGGCGGCAGCGTGTTGAAGGCCTTTACCACTCGTGCGCCCGGGACGAGGTGGGATACAATCTCGCTGGAGTTCCTGGCCAGGAAATCGGGGAGTGCGGCGGTAGGCATGTCGGGGTTCGTTGCATCGATCACGATCCTGCCGTCCCAATCGGGCACTTCCAGTAGCGCCACGGCAAGCTGGGACCATGGTACGGCGAGCACGACGATTTCTTCTTGCGCCGCCTCGGTCACGCTAGCGGCGACGGCTAGGTCCCCGAGTTCCCTTGCAAAATCTTGAAGGGTTGACCTTCCTCCTTTGTTGCTGACAACCGCCACCATGCCGGCCCCCACTGCGAGGCGCGCGATGGCTGAGCCGAGCCGCCCACAGCCAATGATGCCGATCCTGGCATACTCGACATCGGGAAGACTGCTCTGAGATGGTCGGAGGGGCATGGGCTGGTTGGCTCGCGGACTCGCTCCAGGATGATGCACGGCGCTCCTTTAAGCGAATGAATCGATGTGAACGTCGAAGCAACTAGCGCAGCAATTTTTCACATCGATTCACTCGCCGGCTTAGCCCGCCCAACCTATCGTCCACTTACCGACCTGAAACGGTGCCCTCCACCGAGCGCTGGAGGCCAAGTCCACCTACGACACGCAATGGAGGACAATGTGAGCAAAGGAAAAGTGCTTATTCTCGGGTCCAATGCGACCAGGATCGAGGTCAAGGGCGGCCGGTGGGGCGCTACAGGACAGTACCTCAATGAGACGGTCGTTCCAGCAATGGCCGTCATCGATGCCGGCTATGAGGTCGTGCTCGCGACGCCGAATGGCGAAAAACCGGTAATCGACAAGGCTTCTGATGCGCCGGCGCATTTCGGCGGCGACAAGGCGGCGTACGATCGCGCCAAGGCCTTCTACGCCGACCATCCATCGATGACGCCGCGAATGCTCCGGTCGGTAATCGAAGAAGGGCTGGACAACTACGCCGGTGTGTTCGCTCCGGGTGGGCAGGCCCCGGTCGTCGACCTCATGCAGGATCAGGACGTCGGCGATGTGCTCCGCCATTTTCATGAGAAGGCGAAACCCACGGCCCTGCTTTGCCACGGACCCATATCAGCGGTCGCCGCGATGCCCTACGCACGCGAGTTTCGCGCGGCTTTGATTGCCGGAGATCCGGACAAGGCGGCAGAGTGGGCCAAAGGCTGGCAGTATGCGGGCTACAAGATGACGATATTCTCTTCGACCGAAGAGAAGGTGATCGAGGACAACATCTTGCACGCGAAAATCTATTTCCACATGCCTTACGCGCTGACGCTTGCAGGCGCCAACGTGACCACAACTCCGGTCGATTTCGATCCCTATGTGGTCGAGGATCGCGAACTGATCACGGGCCAGAACCCGCGTTCGGATCATCCGATAGGTGCAGCGCTGATCGCTGCGCTCGACCGCCAGTGCGAAGGCAAGCGCGCCGCCTGAGGTCCTGCGGGTCGGCCTCGGCGCCGACCCAACCTCTCGGAGAAAGAACTGGATCATGTCGACCGGTGTCAAGATCGTGGGAATCCTTACCGCTTGGCCAGGCAAGGCCGCAGAGCTCCAGCGGCTCCTATGCGCCACACGAGTATCCAGTCGGACGGAGCCCGGCAATATGAGATGGGACATCTGGCGCGACCGTGCCAATCCGGACCGCTTCATACTTGACGAGCTCTACTCAGACGACACCGCGCTTAACGTCCATCGCGAGACGCCGCACTTCAAGAACTATGCAAAGAAGATCGGCGATCTGGCCGAACGAACACCGATCGTTCTCGATCCGGTCGACGTCACATGAAACGCTAGGAGAACAGGACAATGAAACGTGCAATTACAGGATTACTCGCAGCCATGATCACAACCGCTTCCCCGCTCGCAGCCTCCGCTGCCGAAAAGGCCGTCTCAATCGTGCTCGTTCACGGTGCCTTCGTCGATGCCTCCGGGTGGCAGGCCGTCCATGACATCCTGTCCGCGAAAGGTTACCAGGTCTTGGCGGTGCAGAACCCGACTGTCACCCTTAAAGGTGACGTTGAAGCGACCCGCCAGGTTATCGCCAGGGCCAAGAAGCCGGTGGTGCTTGTGGGTCATTCCTATGGCGGCGCGGTCATTACAGAGGCTGGCGATCTGCCCAAGGTGCAGAGCCTGGTCTACCTCGCCGCCTACGCACCCCAGGCCGGAGAATCCGTGTTCGACATCGCGACGGCGCCCACGCCCGGCGAGGACAAGGCGCCGCTGCTCCCGCCAAGTAACAACTTCCTGCTCTGCGACTCGGAGAAGTTCCCGACTTCCTTCGCTGCCGATGTCGATCCAAAGACGGCTCGCTTCATGGCGGATGCGCAGGTGCCCTGGGGTCTGGAAGCCGTGCAGACAAAGATCACCGCCCCCGCCTGGAAGGAGAAGCCGACCTATTTCATGGTGACGACCAAAGATCACATGATCCCACCCAGCCAGCAGCGCGCCAATGCGGCACGCGCGAAAGCAAAAGTGGTGGAAATCGACTCCAGCCACGCGGTGATGCTCTCGCATCCTCAAGAAGTCGCCGACTTCATTGCCGGCGTGGCCGCCCAGACGAATTAATGCCGGGCGTAACCCATACAGGCGCAGCTGGAGACAGCGAGCCGCCCCGCGGCAGTCTCTCTTCATCGAACGGCGGATAAGGGCCGTCAACTATGCTGAACTGCCGACGCGGCCTTCCCGGATGGCTGGCGTCGGCCCCGTTCAATGCTTGAGCGGCTGAACATGCGACGGCGGCTGTTTCGAGTAGTGCCCACAAGCGGACGGACAGCAGCCGGCCCCAAAGAGGGCATGGCTGAATGCGATACCGTCGCGGCGGTTGCCAACATACATTGGAGGTCATTGTGAAACGAACAATCAGGGGATTTCTCGCCGCCATGATCCTTGGCTCCCCGTCGCTTCCTTCGCCGCCGACAAACCTGTCTCGATCGTTCTAGTTCATGGCGCCTTCGTGGACGGCTCCGGCTGGCAGGAAGTGTTCAACATCCTGCTCGCTGCCCTGAAGAAGCTTGCGTAAAGCCCGCGGGTGTCAGCACGGACAAATGTCAGTCGTGCTTGCGCTATTGTTTTCCAAGCGGAGTGGAAATGATGTCTCAGACCAATCAGATATCGCGAAGGAGTTTCTGCCTCTGTTGCGCAGCCGCCTCTGCTTCAGCGGCTACCGGCGGATGGCTCAGTCCCAGGGAAGCGTATGCCGAGGCTCGCGGTGTTGTCAGTCTTGTCAGGGATAGCGCTGCCGTATCGCCGATCGTCGCGCATCAACTGCGCGGCAGTATTAGCGTGCTGGAGGGTTCGGGCGGGAACATCGCCGTTCTCACGGGGCCGGACGGCAATCTTCTGGTGGACGCTGGCATCGGAGTGTCACGGACACACGTGACCGAAGCCTTGGATAAGCTCTCGGCCGATCCCGTAACACACTTGATTAACACGCATTGGCATTTCGACCATGCCGACGGCAACGCGTGGCTTGGCGCGCTCGGGGCAAAGATCACGGCCCATGAAAACACGCGCAAATACCTTTCGCAGGTCCAGCGGGTCGAAGACTACGACTACAACTTCTTGCCGCTGCCGATAGACGGGCTGCCATCCAACGTGTTCGCAAACGAGCACGCCATCAAGGTTAACCGCGCCTCGGTAGGCATGAAATATTATGGCTCTGCTCACACCGACAGCGACATATCCGTCACGTTCGCCGAAGCAGACATCGTCCACGTCGGCGACACGTACTGGAATGGCCTTTACCCCTTCATCGACTATTCCACCGGCGGCAGCATCGATGGCATGATCGCGGCGTCGGACGCCAATCTGGCCGCGACGACAGACAAGACGATCATCATTCCGGGCCACGGCAAGCCTGCTAGCAACCGGGCGGAACTCCAAGAGTTCCGCGACATGCTCGTGGCTGTCCGCGAGAACGTCGCGAAGCTGAAAATGCAAGGCTGGTCGCGCGACGAGACGGTCGCCGCCAAGCCAACCGCCACCTTCGACGCCAAGTGGGGTAACTCCGTCATCGATCCGGGCTTCTTCACTCGGCTGGTGTACCAAGGCGTATGATTACCAGTTCACCCATTTTCGCAATTCGAGCGATCGCGAGGACGAAACGACGCAAAATCCGAGCAACCTTTGAGCCACGATCAACCGCCGGGGTCTACTCCTCGGATTGTGGGTATTCGACACGTCGGCGCCTTCGCGACAGCGGCAAGATCCGCCGGGACGATCGCCGCGCCCAGTCTCGCCTTCAGTGTGTGACAGATAACAAGGACGGGAGTCGACGGCGTAAAGATATGGCTCAGCGGACGCCCTGCTGCATGGCTTCTCCCTCGTCACCTGACGCACAACCTCGTCCGACTATAAGGCTGATTGCTACCGCGGGATCGCTCTTGGGATCGGCCCTGGTGACATCCGCGCTTGTAAACCCTTCGCCGAGGTTTTGAAACGGGAGATTTGCTGGGGGCATCGAACGTTTTATCTAACTTGCGACCGGACACGGAGCTCAAACTCATTCAGACGGTTCTGGCTCATAGGTTGCGGAGCGCAGAGTGCGTGTGCAAATCCGCAAGATGCGGGGGACACTTTAGACTTCTACAGAGCGGTTCGCCAAAGTTGGTTCAAAACGCTGATCCAGCGCCGTGTCCATCCGTCGAATGATTTGGTTTGCAGAACTCAAACGTCGACCTCGCTCGTTGCTTCAGCGCAGCCCGCTTTGCTGGCCAAGGACGCGCAGCAACTTCTCGACATCTGGCCGCATTCTGTTTGCCCGAAGGAACAGCTCGTGTCCGTTTTCTGGGCTTTCACCGTTGACCAGTTGCACCAATTGCTTGGCCTCGTCGGTCCGGCCGGCCGCAGTCAGCGCCAACGCCGCAACACGCCTCACATGGGCATGAGCGTTGCGATGGAGCGTGGCACGCAGGGCCCACGCAGCAGCCTCGCCGGCTCTTCCGAGTCGCAGCAGCGAAATGGCGCGCACGGCTTGGTTGGGAGCGAGGAAGGGATCGAACGGCGACAGTTCTCTTGCATGGTCGGCCGCCTGAATAGCCAACTTGGCATCCCCGGAGTGCGCTTCGATAAAGGCTCGCGAGTAATGCCCAAAAGCATATGAAGGGCTGAGGACCGTCGCGCGCTCCAGAGCCTCGGTATGATCCAGAGGGCGCGCCCAAGAGCGCAATGCGCCGCAGGGTCGTGCGGATCGACCACCACTGCGCGGGCCGCAAGATCGTGAGCGAGCCGCCCTTCCTCGGAGAGGTGCGCCGGATCAAATAGATATGCTTTCAAGAAATGTGTGAATGAAAGGCTGGCATAAGGACCTGCAAAGCGCGTGTCGAGGTCGATCGCCGCCTTGAACAGATTCTCGGCGACCGTATTGTCCTGGCCGGTGAACAAGTGCATGTGCCCCAAGCCGCGATGATAGGCCTGCCATGCGTCCAATTGGTGAAGGGGCCGCCTGACCGCGATGTTGCGCTCCGCAAGATTTACCTCGCCGGCGATCAGCGTGGCAATCTCGCTGGCAAGGGACTGTCCGACCTGCGGGACGGACGCGAGGGGCTTCGAGAATATATCCGAAAAGAGCACATGGCCGCCGTCTGCCGCGATCAATTCGGCATCGACCCGAAGGGTCGGTCCGTCCAGCGTGATGTTGCCGGCGCAGACATAGTCGCAGCGAAGCAGCCGGGCGGCTTCCAGCCTACTCAATCCCACTGACGACAAAGCCTGCAGCGAGTTCGCCGCGATGACGAAGACAGTTCGCAGTCGGGCAACGTCGCGGATGATGTCGCGCAGCAACCCGTCCCTCAAAATGCGGAGGTGCCGGGAAGCGACATCCTCGAGCGCGAACGGCAGCACCGCGACCGCGGGCCTGTCGCGCCCAGAGACGCGAGCCGACTGCGCCTCAGCCGATTCTGCCGTCCCCACAAGAGGCACCGTCGACGTGCTTTCATCGACCAACACGTCGAACGCGCGCCGCAATGATCGTTCGCCCGGCAGATCCGCGTCGGCGTGGGCCGCTAAAAGCACATCGAGCTGAGCTTCGGATAGGGGATGTCGCTCTCCTAGGTGTGGCTCTGCCTGAGGTTCTTCACTGGCTGTATTACTGCCGTCACCCCTCGGTTCGTCCTGCGATTGAAGCGTGAGCATATAGCCGCGCTTCGCAACCGTCTTGATCTGGGCTGCCCCCTCGTCGCCAAGAACGTTTCGAAGGTCGCGGATCGTTTGTGTCAATGCGTCGTCAGTGACGGTAAGACCCTTCCACACGACCTCAAATATTTGATCTCGGCTCACCACGCGGTTTGCGTGCTCAACGAGAAAGACCAACAGCGAAAAGGTCCTCGCGCGAACGTCAACAGGCCTGCCGTTGTTCAAAATGAGACCTCGATCCCGGTCGAGGGCGCATGCGCCAAGCCGGATGAGGGCCTTGTCCGGACGGTCGGCTTCTGCCAACCGCGTTCTCCCTTGAAGGGTGCCCTACAATAGCGCAGCCCGGCATATTAGGAAATTCGCACCTACGAGCCATTGGGATCTTGGTACGGCCCGATTTCACCTCCATTTCGGAAATGTTTCGGCTGGATATCAGGCCAGGCGCCGGAAGCTCGCCTAGTCTCCACCTGCCGCTCATGAAAGGCGGCCGCAGAAGGAGAGATGGTCATGACCAGCATCGAATTCCCCCAAAGGGCAGCGGGACGCAAGGAGAGCCGTACTGTCCGATGCCTTTTGGCACTTCTGCACGCAACCGTTGCTGCTGTCCTTTGGCTGCCGCGCTTTTGGGCACGACGAAGGCAGCTCGCTTTCCTCGCGTCGATGAGCGCACGCGAACTCCAGGACATCGGCCTGAATAGCTTCGACATCGCCAACGCCCTTGCGCAGCGAAACGACCAGGACCCGACAGTGTACTTGGCTGATGTCGCTCGCGAGCGCAGGTTGCGCAGGCAGACATAGCGCATTGGTCAAAGACCTCCACCCGCGCCTGGCACAGCGATCGAGAACGCTTCCGCGCCAGCTGCGCTCTGATCTTGTCGATTGAAACGCCACTCGAGCGAAGGTGTCATCTCTTGCGACTCAGTGGTTCGCGCTCCCGGCGCGTCTCTGATAGGCTCAAACCTCATGTGGGGGGTGATCGTCCGGTAAACCGTCATCAGACGCTCGCAAATGTGGTAGCGATCATCCGGCGCGGCCCGGACGCATGGCGGAGCGTCCTGAAGTGGTTGCGGCTTGAGACGTTGTGCAGGGGCCCCGGAACGAAAGCGGTTACAGCTGGTGTCAACGCCAAGGAGAGTTTGCGCATTGAGGATTTCTCTCCATAACGATCCCGGCATCGGCTTTTTCCTGCCCTGCCCACCGATCAAGTGTTTTGTGGACAGCATCGTACTTTGCTAATGTTGCCGCCACTGCACTCGGCGAGGAAATCGCAGCATGTCGGAGAAGGGTCCGGTCGCGTTGCCGGGGGCGTCTGTGGCAACAGGTTTTCTGGGCGGCATCGGCGACAATCCGTCCGAAGCCCGGCATGAGCGTCGAATCCTGACCGCGCTCTGCTACGACCTGGTCGGATCGACCGACCTTCTTGCCATCCTGGACATCGAAGAGTTCGAGGAACTTATATCAGCCTTCCAGCGGGCGACGAAACAGGCGGTCGCGTCATGCTCGGGTGCCGTCCAGGTCGAGGTCGGTGATGGCGGCGTTGCTTTGTTTCCTGCCGAAATAGACGCCAAGGACGCGGCATCGCTGGCGATCCGAGCCGGGCTCGAAATCATCGACGCCTGCAGGCGCGTCGGCTCGGACAAAGGCCGCGCCGATTTGCATGTCCGAGTCGGAATCGCGACATCGATGACCCTGATCCACAAGGGTGACGCCGATACCGGTCACGACAATGTCACCGGCCCGGCCTTCGCGATGGCCACGCGGCTCCAGGCCATCGCGCAGCCGGATACGGTGATGGTCTCGGACGCGACACGCAACCTGGCGCGACGGTCGCATGTGTTCAGCTTTAGGGGCGCCCATGCGATCAAGGGGTTTGCCGAGCCGGAGCTGGTCTGGCGCGCGCTGAGTCACAAGCGCGAGGTCGACCGCTTCTTCGCCTTCGGGCGGCTGAGCAGTCCGCTCGTCGATCGCGAGGCCGAGCTCGCCACAATCGCCGAAGCATGGGACAGCGCCATTGCGGGAAACGGCGGCGTTGTGGTGATCGAGGGCGAGGCCGGGATCGGCAAGTCGCGCATTCTTCACGAAGTGCGCCGGCGCACGCGTCACCAGCGCGCGAAACTCCTATTCTTCCAGTGCACGCCCGGCGGCTTGCGCTCGGCGCTCCATCCGCTGCTACAGAACGTACGCGGCGATCTCGCCGGCAATGAAGGGCCGCTGAGCGCTGCCGCCGTGGCGGAAGCTTTCCGCGATCATGACGTCCACGATCCTGAAATCATCGACATCTTTTCGTTCCTGCTCGGCGCTGCGGGGGGCGATCCGATGCTCAAGGAGATCGACGCCGAGGCGATGCGCGCGAAAGCCAATTGGGCGGTTCGCCACGCGCTCGAAGCCCTGTGCGCCAGCGGGCCGATTGTTCTGGTGGTCGAGGACATCCATTGGATCGATCTGACGTCGAGACAATTGTTGGCTGAACTTGCACAGTCGGCCCGTCACTTCCGGGCGCTTGTCATCGCGACCACGCGCCCTGAATCCGGGAGCTGGCTGGCAGCATCGAATCCAAGGCATATCTCGCTTAAGCCGCTCAACCGCGAGCAAACGCGGCTGGCGATCGCGGCCATGTGGCCGCAAGGCACGCCGTCAACTTCCCCGGAATTTCTCGACGTGGTGGAACGCGTGACCGGAGGCGTCCCGCTGTTCATCGAAGAAATCTGCCAGTGGATGACCGAGAACGCGGCGTCGGCAACGGATCGGCTGGAGCAGACCGCGACGCGCAGTCATGCCTCGGTGTTCGAAAGCGTGATCGAGGCCAGGCTCGAAACGCTGGGGTCGGCACGCGAAGTCGCGCGCGCTGCGGCCGTCGCGGGCAACCGTTTCAATCAGGAATTGCTGCGCGCGCTGTTGCCGGAGCTCGACGACGAAATCATCGCAAACGCGCTGGATACGCTGAGTGAGGCCGGGTTCCTGATCCGTGTGCGGCCTTCCGGCGCTCCGGTTTATGGCGTGCGCCATGCGCTTATCCAGGAGACGATCTACAACGCAACGCTGCGCAAGAGACGCCAGGCCTTGCATCGCCGCCTGTTTGCCGCGGTGAGCCGCAATCGAAACCTGGCCGGGTGGCTGGGCACCGCCGAGGTTGCCGAGCATGCAGAGCGCGCAGGCCTTCTGGAGGACGCGATAGCTCAGTTCGTGATCGCAGGCACGGAAAGCTCGTCCCGCTCGGCGATGGCGGAAGCGAGGCAGATACTCGAGCATGCATTGGCGCTCTGCGAGCGCGTTGCGGCAGCCGACACGCGAGACGCGCTGCGGCTATCGGCAATGATCGTGCTCGGTCCCATCCTGACCGCTGTCGAAGGTCCGAACTCGGCGCCCGCCCGCAAATTGTACGAGGACGGTGTGGTGATCGCCCGGCGGCGGCCGGTGGCCGAGCGGGCCAAGTGGTTCCCGATCTACTGGGGCTGGTGGTTTACGGATACCGTCATGGACGGCGAGCGCGCGGAGGTCGTGCTCAGCGATCTCAGGGATGTCGAGGATGCCGAAGTGCAACTCCAGACCAGGCATTGCGTGTGGGCAATCGACTTCAATCTTGGCCGCCACGACCGCTGCATCGCGACAGTCGACGCCGGACTGTCGCTCTATGAGCACGGCCACGGCAAAGCCCATGCTGCGTTGTTCGGCGGACATGACGCGAGGGTCTGCGGGCTCGCCCACCGCGCCTTGTCAATGTGGTTCGTCGGAAAGCCGGCAGGCGCGCTCCATTCGATGTCGGAAGCTAGGAGCTGGGCGCAGCAAACCGGACATGCCGGCAGCATCGCGCATGCCTACCTCAACGAAGCGATGCTGCACTGCTATCGCCGCGATTTTTCGATGCTGCGAAGCGTGATAGCGGATCTGCGCCACTTGACCGAGCGTCATCATATGCCCGCCCTCGCCGCCGCAGCGCAGATCTTCGAAGGCTGGTGCGACGGCAACGCCGGCCAGGTCGAGGGCGGCAGGGATAAAATGCGGCGAGGCCTTGGCCTCCATGGGGAGTTCCAGACGCCTGAGGACGAACCGGTCTATTGCGGCATGCTGGCGGAGCTTTTGACAAGAACTGCCGAGGTTGATGAGGCGCTCGCTCTGCTGGACTCGGCTGTGGCGCAGGCCGAGGCCGGCGGCAGCCGGTTCTGGCTGGCAGAACTCTACAGGCGAAGGGCCGAGCTACTTCTTCTCCAGGGCGATGCGAAGGCGGACGTAGTCGCTGCCCTCGAAAAGAGCATCGCCATAGCCGCGGAGCAAGGCGCCGTGCCTTTCCTCGTCAGTACATACGAAATCCTTCAATCATCAGGCCTGTCACCTGAACTGTCGGCGCGCTATCGCGATCGGGTCGAACGTGCGAAATCCGCTCTCGAGCCGGGCGCCTCGCTGATCGTCAATCCCGAATCGGCTGTTCGGCACTAGCCGACCCTGCAAGAGCAATCCGCGATGCTGGAGCGATACAAACGCCTTGGTCCGCCGCCCGACGAGGCGCTGGCGAAGCTGATGAAGATGCGCGGAGGCCTTGGCATTACGCGGATCGCCGACATTACCGGACTCGACCAACTCGGCATCCCGGTCGTGCAGGTGACAAGACCTTTCTCGCTCTCCAACGCGGTCGCGCAAGGCAAGGGCGCCACGCTGGCGCAAGCCGCGATATCGGCCATGCTGGAATCGGCCGAGACCTTCTTTGCAGAGCAGGTGGCGAATTTCGACACAGTCGTCGGTTCCGCCGATCAATTGCGCATCCCGCCCGGTCGGTTCGAAAGGCATCTCCGGGGGGGCGCCACGCCCGGATGGCGCGGTAAGGACACGGCGTGGGTAGCCGCGGACAATCTTCTTACCGGCAGCCGCGACCTGGTCCCGTTCGAGCTCGCGCACACCGCGTATGTGTTGCCGTCCCTGCCCCACGACGGCATTTTCGCGGCATCGACGAGCGGTTTGGCCGCAGGCTTCGAGGAGCGGGATGCCATCGTTCATGGCATGCTTGAATGCATCGAACGGGACGCGATCGCCACGGCATACCGGACCCACGGTTTTTTCCACCGTCAACGCATCGATCCCGAGACGATCGATGATCCGTCGCTCCGCGATCTCCTGGAAACTTTGGCGGCCAAGAACGTGCTGGTCGGCCTTTGGCAGGCTTTGTCGCCGTTGGGCATCCCGGTGGTGTGGTGTCATCTGCTGGAAGACGAACCGACGGAAACGGTCCTTTTGGATCATCCGGCTGATGGCTCGGCTGCGGGTTTCAGTTTTGCCGGCGCGGCGGCGGACGCCATCTACGAAGCGGCCCAGGCCCGTCTGGCGGCGATCTCGGGGGCACGCGATGACCTGACGCGCGCGTCCTATCCGAAATACCCCGATCGGCAGATGATTGCAGCGCATCGCCGGCTCCTCCGCGATGGACCGCGCAGCGTGGATTTCCGCGCGCTCGCCGAGCAGAATTTCAACACGGCGTCGGACGGGCTGTCGGTCCTCTTGGCAATTCTCGAAGACGGAGGGTTCGATGCGGTCCACCTAGTCCGGGTAAGAACGCGACCGTTCGACGTCCTGTCGGTTGTCAGGATCGTCATCCCTGCCTTGCAGCCACTTTTGCAGGGGTAGATTTTATGCGCCCGAAACTTGTCTTCACCGGCCCTACCGTGTCCCATGCCGACGCGTTGAAGGTCGTCGATGCGGTATGCCTTCCCCCCGCCGTGCAAGGATCGATTGTTTCAGCCGTGCAGCATTTAGACCCGAGCGCGATCCTTGTCATAGACGGCGGTTTTCAGGCTGAGCCGGCGGTTCGGCACAAGGAAATCCTTTGGGCTCTCAGCCGCGGCATTCATGTCTTCGGAGCGGCCAGCATGGGCGCCCTTCGAGCAGCCGAGCTGTTCCCCTATATGCAAGGCGTCGGGCTTATCTACCGATGGTATCGCCGCTTCGCCTTTGCACCCGACGACGCTGTAGCGGTATTGCATGGACCGGCCGAGGTGAATTTCGCTCAATTGACGCATGCGCTGATTGACTTGCGCCGGACCCTTCGCGCTGCTTGCCGGCGCGGCGTGATTTCATCCGAACAGCAGGCGAGGCTCGAGGGTGCGGCACAGGCCGTCAACTTTCGCGAGCGCACCCTGGCACGGATGGTCCGGGATGCGCATCACGGCAACGACGACGTCGAGAAATTGTGCAGGGAGCTCGGCGCGGCTTTCGTCCAGCAAAAAAAGCAAGATGCCCTGCGGGCACTCGAACTTTTGCGGGACCAAGCATTTGAAAAAGCACACCCCATGCCGGAATTGCAGCTAACCTCCGCCTTCTCCAAGGATATGGATGATGCGGGGCTGGCGCTATAGGTCGTGACCTCTTGGCGGCCGACGATTTACGCAACCTAAGCACCGTGATAGCGTGGCAGCGTCAGAGGGGGCCAAGCAATTGGACGCGGTCGATCGTGTCGTTGCGCAAGATCGGTTGCTGGGAACGCGGTTCCTGGTCTACCCGCAGGTCCCTCATCTTTCGGGTTACGGAACACCCGAAACAGTATGGATTTCTACTCCACCCGATCTGATCCGCTCCGGCCCGGAAGATCACCGCATTTACGTTCGCGATCCGCTCCTCGACAAGGAGCCTTACGACTACCCTTATCTGCCACCGTTTGTCGGGGAGATCTTTCCGCCTGCAGAGGCTGGCTTTGACGGCCATTTCGATCAGATTTCCCTAACCTCGCGACAGTTCCTTGCTGCACACGCTTTCGCCTCGGTCAGCCGCGTGCTGGACATCTGGGAAAGCTACCTCGGCAAACCGATTGTCTGGTATTTTGCCGAGACGTACGAGCGGCTCGAAATCATCCCCTTCGTCAACTGGGAGAATGCGCAATCGGGCTATGGCTATCTGGAACTCGGCCGAGAGCGCGGCATCGACGGAGGCAAGTATCCCTACGCGCTCAACTTCGATGTGATCGCACATGAGGTCGGCCACGCAATCTTGTTTTCGTTGTTCGGGACACCAGCCGGCGGCCTGACTCAAGGCGATTTCGGACCGTTCCACGAAGCCAGTTCGGATCTGGTCTCGCTCTTATCCTTCCTGAATTTCGACAGCGGCATGGACCGGCTGCTGCGGCACTGCGACGGCAACCTACTTGTTCTCAATGAACTGAACCGGATTGCCGAACTGACCGGCGATCGGCAGATTCGCCTCGCCAGCAACGCACGCCGCATGTCGGAGGTGACGGCAGAAATCCATGACAGGTCACGGCCATTCACGGGGGCTGTGTTCGACACGATCGTCGACGTCTACCACGCGGCACTGGTGCACGAGGGGTTGGCCGACGAGAGGCTGGTGGGGATCGATATCAAAGATCTCGACCAATCCGACATGCAGCGCATCTCGGATTTAACGTCCCGCGCCTTCCGCGCTCGGCCCTTCATGTTCAAGAGCATGCTGATCAGAGCAAGGGACGAGGTGGCTCTCGCACTTGCTCAGGCATGGCCACGCCTCGATGCGGATGACCTGTCGTTCGAAAAGGCCGCGGCGTTGGTGGTGGACGCCAGCGATCGCGTCGCGCCGATGCTCGCGGAAAAATTCGATGAGAACTTCAGCTGGCGGGAGATCTTGTGAACTGAAGGATGCAGCAAAAAGGAGCGAGGAAAATGAGCGACGACTATCACCGACCGACACTAACGTTTCCATCAGGCGCTTACAACGCAACACAGGTCAGGCTCTATGGCTTGGGGGCGGAGATTGGACTCAGCGTGCCCGGTGCGCCAGCACCCTTTGGGGACACCGGCATGTATGTCGAAACCGCGCCTGGGGCACCCATCACCGACGAGCAACGTGCCAATGCACTTGAAGTGTTGGAGAAATA
>NZ_RZSB01000539.1:0-4143 GCF_004023285.1 Mesorhizobium sp. M2A.F.Ca.ET.067.02.1.1 | reverse complement strand
GAGCGCCCCTGTTGCGCGTGCCTGGCTGCACCCGCGTGCTGGCTCTCCTCCAAGGCGACGCTCGGCGCTGCTGCAGACCGGCGACGAGAACCCAACTTCAAAATTAGCATTCCGAAAACCGAAAGAAGTGAACAGGTATGTCCAGGATCGGCGCTTTGACGCGCGCGGCATGGCGATCGGCAACTCAGACGCTGGCCAAGGGTTCGAAAAGTTTACACCCGACGCTAGCGCCGGCCGATTTCAAGCGCGCACTTACGATCAACGATCGATATGGCGGGCTCACTGTCAATGTCCCCAAAATGCCTTTCTGGCTGACCGGGGGTGAAGCCTTCGTCTACCGCCGGACTAGCCACGGCGAGCAGCAGTTCATGCAGGTCGATGCTGCCACGGGTTTCAAGCGGCCCGCTTTCGATCAGGCGCGTCTGGCGGCAGCGCTAAACAAGGTGAGCCATGAGAGCTATCAAGCCGGCAATCTTCCGTTCGACCGTTTCGAACTGAGTGAGGATGGTCGCAGGCTCGACTTCCAGATTGAAGACACCCGGTGGAGCTGCGACCTTGCAAGCTATGACTGTACCAGCACCACATTCGATGCAAGGAAAGGGGACCGTAGGGAGCTCAGCCACCGCTACACGCCGCCAGCGGAGAACAACCCCGACAAGAGCAACGCGTCGCCCGACGGCAAATGGATCGCCTATATCAAGAACTGCAACGTTTTCCTGCGCAGCGAGGACGGATTGCAGGATGTTCCTCTGAGCCGGGACGGAGCCGAAGGCAATTGCTACGTCTTTTCGACGCTGAGCTGGTCGCCGGACTCGCGCCACCTCGCCGCTTACCTTGTTCGCCCCGGCTATAGGCGAGAGGTCCGCTACCTCAATTCATCGACGGACCAGTTGGAGCGGGAATATTCAACAATATTCTATCCCAGGCCGGGCGATGTCCTTCCGCTGCCCCAACCAGTCCTGTTCGACATTGCCGGCCGGCGCCAGATCGTGATTGACGGTGCCCTCTTCTCGAACGTCTTCGAACTTTCCCCTCTCCGGTGGTGGGCGGACAGCCGCGGCTTCACTTTCGAATATAACCAGCGCGGGCATCAGCTCTATCGCTTGGTCGAGGTAGACGCCGCCTCGGGCCGCGGGCGCTCCCTGATCGATGAGACCAGCGAGACATTCGTGGATTATTTGCCGCTGGGGCATGGCCAGGAGGATGCCGGAAAAATCTTCCGTTACGATGTCGATGACGGGAAGGAGATCATCTGGGCATCAGAGCGCGACGGGTATGAGCATTTGTATCTTTTCAACGGCCGGACAGGCGCGCTCGAAAACCAGATCACCCGAGGTGAGTGGGTCGTCCGGAGGGTCAACCATGTCGATCCGGTGAAGCGTCAGATCTGGTTCGAGGCGAGCGGGATGAACTCGCAGGAGGACCCCTATTGGGTCCATGCTTACCGCATCGGCTTTGACGGCAAGGGACTGACTGCACTGACGCCCGAACCGGCCAACCACCATATCGAGTTCTCGCCTGACAGGCGCTATTATGTCGATCTCTGGTCACGCATCGATCTGCCCCCGCGCATGGCACTCTACCGCGCCAGCGACAATGCCAAGCTCCAGCAGATCGAGACGGCCGACATTTCCGAGCTCGTCGCCGCAGGCTGGCAGCCGCCGCTCAGTTTCCATTCCAAGGGGCGCGACGGCAAAACTGACATCTGGGGTGTGCTCCACCTGCCAGCCAACTTCGACCCGACGAAGAAATACCCGGTTGTGGAGAATATCTATGCTGGACCCCACGGCTCCTTCGTCCCAAAATCCTTCTCGCGGTGGACAGAGCCGCTCACGCAGCTGGGCTTCGTCGTTGCTCAGATCGACGGCATGGGCACCAACAACCGCTCCCGCGCCTTCCATGATGTTGCTTGGAAGAATCTGAAGGACGCAGGATTTCCCGATCGCATTCTGTGGCACAAGGCGGCGGCCGCGCAATATCCATGGTACGACATATCCAACGTCGGCATTTTTGGCGCATCCGCCGGCGGCCAGAGTGCAGTCAGCGCGCTGCTCTTTCACCCCGATTTCTACAAGGTCGCCGTCGCCAAAAACGGCTGCTTCGACAACAGGATAGACAAGACCTGGTGGAATGAACTGTGGATGGGGTGGCCGGTCGGCATTGAATATTCGCAATCCTCCGCCGTTGACAATGCTCACAGGCTGCAGGGCAAGCTGATGATCGCGGTCGGCGAAATGGATGATAATGTCGATCCGTTTTGCTCGTTCCAGCTTGCCGATCGACTCATCAAGGCAGGAAAAGATTTTGACATTGTCTACGTTCCTGGTGCCAATCACCATACTCTAGGCACCTACACCGAGCGCAAACTCCTAGACTTCTTCGTTCGCAACATTCTCGGTCAGACCCCGCCCGACTGGAACAGCAAACCGATCGAGCTGGAGTAGCTTGTGGCTCTTGCAATTGTTAGCTCGCCTTATCGGCTGTAATCAGGGCGAGGCGCGAGCAAATCTGCACCGAAGGACGATCGTGGAGTCTAGGACTTGCGCTGCGTATTGAGGATAGGCTCGCCGCGACGTTGGTCTGAGCAAACTGCTTGATAGGCACGCCTGCAGACCGCGTGTGTGCGATTGCAAGATCCCCTATCAGCCTGGTGTGAAGCGTTCAGGGGAAAAGCCGCACCCAACGCCGCTTCCGCTCGCCGTAACGCTACGGCGGTGCGGCCCACCCGATCCGCTCGACGAGCATAGGAACACATAGGTCCCCGAACGGACGATTACCTTGGCAATAGAAGACCCTCGTCGGTCATCGCCGCTGTGGGTGGCAGCCCGTCGGTCTGGAGCTGCCACGATTCTCATCCTCGCGTCACATATGAGCTGAAGCTTTCCGGATCGGGTATCCAATCGGCATCCAGTTGCTCGGCGATATGGTTGAATTCTACCTCAGGACAAGAGTGAGTAGAGCAGCCCCGCTACGAAAATCCTATCCTGGTTCGTTTGACGCATCGACTATTCAGATTGATTGGCGTGATACCCGGCGCGGCCGCAACACGCTAGGCCGTCAACCGCTGAGCAGAAAACCAGCCTTCGCCTTCCGCGGCGGCGGACCTCGTCAGCCTTTCGAAAGCTTGCCTGAGTAGGTTGCTCATGTGATCTGTGGAAGTGAGGCTAGCGTGCACCCGTACAAACTGGACATTCATCGTAGCAGCTTGGCTGCAGGTGCAGCACGCCGTACCGCACGAGCAAGCGGACAAGCCGGCCAAGCCGGTTTTGAGCAGCACTTGGGCGAATTGCAGGCGGCGGATGAGTTGATGAGTGCACCAGGCGAGGATGTCCTCGTCAATGGCTCGCATGGCAAAGGTGAGTTGAGACCAACGAAGAGGCAGAGGATCCAAAGCAATCTGCAGCATGCTGTCACTGAGCGGCAACCAGGTCAGGTTGGTGACTCAGGCGCTCGCGCGATGATGCAACTCCCTGCCCATCAGGTGGGTACATCGGAACGGGAGGCGCAGCTCGCGATGCAGGGGGATGAGCACGAATACACCCCAGCGCCGCATCTCGATGGGTCGATGCCCTCGACAGTGCAGCCGGATCGTCCAATTGTGGCCCCCGACGGTGCCGACAAGCGTCCTGTTTATTCCAACGATGCCACCGCCATCGAAGGGCTGAAGTCTGCACTCCTTGCGGGTAAAGCCAGGCCGGACACGGTCACTCGCAGCGCAAATTCTCTTTTCGGCTTTAGTCGTTGGCTCTTTCAAAACAAAAAGCCAGGGTTTGCTGCTCGGCTTTACCATCCGTCGCTGAGCCAGGATCTCGAGGAGTACGAGAGTAGGGGTGGTTCCTCCACAGTGGCTGGCGCACTGCGTCAACTGATGAAGCCGATAGGCGGAGCCGCCCCGATTGTGGGTCGCGCTGTCCTGAACCCCCATCCTGACGACGCCGCGCTCACTAGACATTTCAGATCCGCGAGCGGCTACGCAACTGCTCTTAACCATTTCAGTCATTACCTACGTCAAAATGACAAGCTCGGGATTGCGGGCCGGATTTACGATGAATCGCTGGATAAAGATGTTGAGAGCTACAAGGCCGCCTCCTCTACTCGTGGAGCTCCGATCGAATCTGCACTGGTTTATATCCGCAAGCACCC
>NZ_RZSB01000538.1:0-4144 GCF_004023285.1 Mesorhizobium sp. M2A.F.Ca.ET.067.02.1.1 | reverse complement strand
GTTGCTGGTCTGGACCAGGGTGACTTGCCGGCCGGCGATCTCGAAACGAGCGGTCGAGTCGCCATAGAGATGGACCGCCAGCGCGTCGTCGGCGAGGCCGTAGAAATAGCTGCCGATCGAGGCCACCATGCGGCCGATATTGGGCGGGCAGCAGGGGCAGCGGTGCCATTTCCAGCGGTGGTGACCTCCCCTGCTCTCCAGCGGATTCTCGTAGAAGAACAGCGAGCCGTCGAGCGACAGGCCGGAGATCGAGCCGTTGTACAAGGCCCGTTCCATCATGTCGGCGTACCGCGCGTTCGGGCCCATGCCGAGCATGCGGCTTGCCCAGAACACCAGGCCGACCGAGGCGCAGGTCTCGGCATAGGCTGTCTCGTTGGGCAGGTCGTAGTCGCTGGTGAAGCCCTCATTGTGCGCCGACGGCCCGAGGCCGCCGGTGACATAGAGGCTCTTGGTCATGAGATCGTCCCAGAGCCGGTCGAGCGCCGCGCGCAGCGTGTCGTCGCCATATTCCGTCGCGATATCGGCCATGCCGGAATAGAGATACATGGCGCGCACGGCGTGGCCGACGACCTTGTCCTGGTCGCGCACCGGCTTATGCGACTGGTTATATTCGTAGGTCTTGAAGTGATAGGCCTTCGGGTCGGCGCCGCGGGCGCGCGCCTCCTCGTCGAAATAATGCGGCTGCTGCCCGCGCTGGTCGATGAAATATTTGGCGAGCTCCATGTATTTCTTCTCGCCGGTCGCCCGCGCGAGCTTGACCAGCGCCAGCTCGATCTCCTCATGGCCGCAATACCCCTTTTTCTTGCCGGGCTCGGGGCCGAACATCGAAGCGATGTGGTCGGCATAGCGGCACATGATGTCGAGCAGCTTGCGCTTTCCCGTCGCTTGGAAGTAAGCGACGGCGCCCTCGATCAGATGGCCGGCGCAGTAGAGCTCGTGGCAGTCGCGCAGGTTCGTCCAGCGCAGGCCGGGCTGAAT
The DNA here is from genome assembly GCF_004023285.1 of Mesorhizobium sp. M2A.F.Ca.ET.067.02.1.1. Taxonomy (NCBI): domain Bacteria; kingdom Pseudomonadati; phylum Pseudomonadota; class Alphaproteobacteria; order Hyphomicrobiales; family Phyllobacteriaceae; genus Mesorhizobium; species Mesorhizobium sp. M2A.F.Ca.ET.067.02.1.1. Next base: position 3,166 of record NZ_RZSB01000538.1, on the reverse strand, counting down.
GCGCTGGTACCAGCTGGAGAGATAGCCGTCCTCCTGCTGCAGTTTTCCGTACATGTCGATGACAGCGTCGATCTTCTGCTCCAGCTCTGGATTGCGGCGGCGGTAGAGCGAATAGGCGGCGGTCTCGATGGTCTTGCCCCAGTCGGAATCCCAGAACATCTGCGTCGTCACCGTCGAGCCGGTGAACTCGGCGCCCTGCCCGTCGGCCTCGTCGGGCGATGGCGAATGGAACGGAATGACGACGCCTGGCGAGGGCCGGTCCGGATCGATCTGCTCCAGCATGCGCGCCTCGACGCAGCGGTCGTAGAGGATGCCGGCGGTGTTGCTAGCCACCGCATCGACACGGTCGCCCCAGAAACCGCGGAGATCGACCTGCGGCACGGGCAACGGCCGGAAGGCGAGCTTCGGCCTGGCAGTGTCGGTTGTGGCGGCGGGATTCGATGCGGTCATGACTTCACTCCATTCGAATTACTTGACGGCCCCGGCCATGAGGCCGCGGATGTAGAAGCGCTGCAGCGCCAGGAAGAGGATCAGGCAGGGCACCATCATCACCGTGACGCCGGCCTGCACCGCGCCCCAGTCGATGGCGCCGAAGCGGCCGGACTGGAGCGCCGTCATCATCACCGGCAGGGTGAATTTGGACTGGTCGGTCATCAGCACGAGCGCGGCCAGAAACTCGTTCCAGGCGCCGAGGAAGGCGAACAGCGCGATGGTGACAACGCCCGGCCAGACCAAAGGCAGCATCACCTTGACGAGCATGGTGACGTTGTTGGCGCCATCCATGCGTGCGGCCTCCTCGATCTCGCGCGGCACGGCGTCGAAAGCGTTGCGCATCATGAAGATCGAGAAGGGCAGCTGCAGCGTGACATAGACGCAGACCAGCCCGGTCAGCGTGTTGTGCAGTCCGAGCTTCGTCAGCACCAGGAAGATCGGCGTCAGGATCGACTGGAACGGGATCATGATCGTCGACAGGATGAGGACGAAGAAGAAATCCCGGAACGGGAAGCGGAAGCGGGAGAAACCGTAGCCGGCGAGCACGCTGACCAGCACCGAGAGCAGAACCGTCATCACCGAAACATAGATGCTGTTCTGCGCCGAGACCCAGAGCCCGTCGCCGAAGGCGTTCAGCGTTTCGTAATTCTCGACCGAGAAGCCGGTGGTCGGCCAGGGCGGCAGCGGCGGCTGCCGCGCCTCCTGCGCCGGCTTGAAGGTCGACAGCACCGTCCAGACGATCGGCGCCAGGAACAGCACCGAGGCGATGATGCCGGTCGAATGCCTGGCGAAGCTGAAGGCGGCCTTGCGGTTCTGCGACATCGCCTCGGCCATCAGTCGAGCCCCTCGGGCTTGCGCAGCAGCCAGAGCTGGATGAGGCTGAGCGCCACCAGGATGGCCAGCAGCACCATGGATAGTGCCGCGCCATAGCCTAATTTGAACGACACGAAGGACTGGTTGAAGATCCAGTAGACCGCCGTCAGCGTCTGGTTGCGCGGGCCGCCGCGCAGGATGATGTAGAACTGGTCGAAGGCGAGGATCGAGCCCGCCACAGACAGGATCAGCGCCAGCGCCAGCGTGCGGCGCATCAAGGGCAGCGTGATCGCCCGGAACCTGGCGAACGGCCCTGCCCCGTCGATGACGGCTGCCTCCTGCAGATCCTGCGGGATCGACTGCAGGCCGGTCATCAGAATGATCATGGTGAAGCCGGCGACCTTCCACACCACCATGGCGATGATCGACCAGAAGGCCGGCTGGAAGGTAGCAAGAAGATTGACCTTCTTTTCGGTCAGGCCGAGGTCATAGGCGGCCGGGCTGAACAGGCCGGAATCGACGTTGAGCAGCCAGGACCAGAGCAGGCTCGCCGAAGCGAAGCCGACCACCGCCGGCATGAAGAAGGCGGTGCGGTAGAGATTGGTGAGCGGCCGCGGCTTTTCGATGAAGATCGCCAGCGGAAAGGCGACGGCGAAGATCGCGATGGTGACGATCACCGTGTAGTAGAAGGTGAATTTCAGCGCGTTCCAGAACCGCGTATCGCGCAGGATCGCGACATAATTATCGAAGCCGATGAAGGCATGCTCGCCCACCAGCGGCCAGTTGTTGAGCGACATCCAGGCCGTCATGCCGAGGGGGATGACGAAGAAGACGGTGACGAAAGCGACGGCCGGAAGGACGTAGAGCAGGCCCACCCATTGCCGCAGGCTGGCGCTGGTGCGCGAGCGGGCGGGGGCGGAGGTGGCGGCGATGGCGGTCATGGCAGCACCTTCCCTTCTCCCCCTGTGGGAGAAGGTGGATCGGCGCGAAGCGCCGAGACGGATGAGGGGTGTTCCAGCGGAGTGAGACGCTGGCTTTCCCTGGAGCACCCCTCATCCGACCGAGCTTCGCTCGGCCACCTTCTCCCACAAGGGGAGAAGGTGGAGCCAGCCTGCCAGCGTCCCGAACTGCCGATCGCAGTCCGGCTGTCCATCGACATGTTTGAATGCTTTCTCAACGCTATAACCCTGCCGTTCAGCGATGCATCATCCCGGCCGCCCGGCCAGGGAGACGGGGCGGGCGGCCGGTCAGGGCCGTGGCGGCGAAGCGTTGCGCGATCCCCGTCGCCTGTAGGCCCTGGTGTCTACTTGTTCGGCGCCTGGTCGATGATCGACTGCATGGTGTCCTGCGCATTGGCGATGGCGCCGTCGACATCGTCGCCGAAGAACACCTCGTTGACCATCTGCGTCCACGGGCCGTTGGCGGAGTTGATCAAATCATTGAACACCACCGAATAGGGCGTCCTGCCCTTGGCCATCGCCTCGGCCGCCACCTGGTAGCGCGGGTCGAGATCCTTCAGCGCGTCCTTGGCGATGTCGTTGCGCACCGGCAGGCTGCCATATTTGGCGAGGATGGTCTGGCCCTCCAGCGAATAGGCGAAGTCCAAGAACTCCTTCACCACGGCTATCTTCTTGGTGCCCTTGGTGACGACGAAATTATCGCCGCCGGCGAAGGACGACCAGCCGCCATCCTTGCCCGGCAGGAAGGTGACGCCGTAGTCGATATCCGGATATTGCGTGTTGAGCGCGCCGATGGCGAAGGCGCCGGATGGCGAGATGCCGATCTTGCCGCCGGCGAAGGCGGCGAAGAAGTTGGCGCCGGTGTCGGTCTGCGCGCCTTCCGGCACCAGCCCCTTCTTGAT
>NZ_RZSB01000537.1:0-4153 GCF_004023285.1 Mesorhizobium sp. M2A.F.Ca.ET.067.02.1.1 | reverse complement strand
TCATGCGACGCGCCGTCTGCACATCATCTTGGGCAGATATCAATATGCGACGGCGGGAGCAATTCGGCGTAAGCGAGCAATCCGGGGATAAGTGTGGAAGGTTTTCCACGGAACGCCGCGGTGGCGCCCAAGTGGGCGAAATCAGAACTTATCCAGATCCTGGTGCCTGGCCTTGATCTCGCGCACCGTGCGCGAGGACGAGCGCAGCACGATCGTGTGAGTGGTGATGAAGGTGCGGCCGAACTTCACCCCGTCGAGCAGATTGCCGTCGGTGACGCCGGTCGCCGCGAACAGCACGTCGCCGCGCGCCATGTCCTGGGCGCGATAGACCCGCTTCGGGTCGGAAATGCCCATCTTTTCGGCGCGCGCCACCTTCTCCGGCGTGTCGAGGATCAGCCGGCCCTGCATCTGCCCGCCGGTGCAGCGAAGCGCCGCCGCCGCCAGCACGCCTTCCGGCGCGCCGCCCGTGCCGAGATAGATGTCGATCCCGGTCTCGTCCGGATCGGTGGTGTGGATGATGCCGGCGACGTCGCCGTCGCCGATCAGCCGGATCGCCGCGCCCGTGGCGCGCACGGCGTCGATCAGCTTGGCATGACGCGGCCGGTCGAGGATGCAGGCCGTGATGTCGGAAACGGCCACGCCCTTGGCCTTGGCCAGATTGGCGAGGTTCTCGGCCGGCGAGGCGTCGATGTCGATCAGGCCTTCCGGATAGCCGGGGCCGATGGCGATCTTGTCCATATAGACGTCGGGCGCGAACAGCAGGCTGCCCTTTTCCGCGATGGCGATGACCGCAAGCGCATTGGGCAGGTTCTTGGCGCAGATCGTGGTGCCTTCCAGCGGATCGAGCGCGATGTCGACCGCCGGGCCTTTGCCGGTGCCGACCTCCTCGCCGATATAGAGCATCGGCGCCTCGTCGCGCTCGCCCTCGCCGATCACCACCGTGCCCTTGATGGCGAGGCGATTGAGCTCCTGTCGCATCGCATCGACCGCCACCTGGTCGGCTGCCTTCTCATCCCCGCGCCCGCGCAGCCTGGCGGCCGCGACGGCGGCCCGCTCGGTGACGCGCACCACTTCCATGGTGAGGATCCGGTCGAGGCCGGCAGCGATGTTGTGGGCGATGTTCATGGATGGGCATTCCTCGTTGTCTGTTAGCGTCGAGCAATCCCAGAACGGTTGAGCACCGGAATTGCTCCGCCTCCCGCCAGAGGCGGACTTCTTCTGGCAAAGCTCCATGACAACGGCAAGACTTGGCCCGTCATTTTTCGAAATGAGAGCAAAATCAATCGATTGAAGGCGGAATCGGACCTGGCTTATTCCGCCCGCTCGATGCGGATCACTTGCGGTTTGTCGGTCAGATGGCCGTCCTTGGTGATGCCTTCGACCGCCTTGCGCACCGCCGCTTCCGTCGTCTCGTGGGTGACGAGGATGACGGTTTTCTGCGCCTGGGTCTCCGCGCTGGCCGCCTGCTGGACGATCGATTCCAGCGAGATGTCGTTGTCGGCCATGCGCTTTGCGATGGCCGCGAAGACGCCGGTGCGGTCATGCACGGTCAGCCGGATGAAGTAGCCGCCGGCATGGCTGCGCATGCGCGCCTTCTTGTAAGGCTTCAGTTCCTTCGCCGGCCAGCCGAACACCGGAGCGTGCTGGAATCCGGGCCGGCTCTTGGCGATATCGGCGATATCGCCGATCACCGCCGAGGCGGTGGCGTTGCCGCCGGCGCCTGGACCGGAAAGCAGAAGCTCGCCCAGAATGTCGGTCTCGATCGCCACGGCATTGGTGACGCCGTGCACCTGCGCGATGACGGACGCCGTCGGCACCATCGTCGGGTGCACCCGCTGCTCGATGCCGCTGTCGGTGCGCTGCGCGACGCCGAGCAGCTTGATGCGGTAGCCGAGATCGGCCGCCGCGCGGATGTCTGCCTGGCTGATGTTGGAGATGCCTTCCATATAGATGTCGTTGGCGGCGATCTTCGTGCCGAAGGCAAGGCTGGTCAGGATCGACAGCTTGTGGGCCGTGTCGTGGCCTTCGATGTCGAAGGTCGGGTCGGCCTCGGCGTAGCCCAGCCGCTGCGCGTCCTTCAGGCAGGCATCGAACGAGATGCCCTCGGCTTCCATGCGGGTCAGGATGTAGTTGCAGGTGCCGTTGAGGATGCCGAAGACACGCGTCACCGCATTGCCGGCCATTGCCTCGCGCATCGTCTTGATGACAGGAATGCCGCCGGCCACCGCCGCCTCGTAATTGAGCAGAACACCCTTCTTCTCGGCGATCTCGGCAAGCGCCACGCCATGCTTGGCCAGCAGCGCCTTGTTGGCGGTCACGACATGCCGGCCCGCCTCGAGCGCCGCCTTCACCGCCAGCCGCGCCGGCCCTTCGTCGCCGCCGATCAGCTCGGCAAAGACGTCGATGTCGGCCTTTTCGGCCATCTGGACCGGATCGTCGAACCATGTCGCGGCGCTGAGGTCGACGCCGCGATCGCGTTTCCGGTCGCGGGCCGAAACGGCCGTCACGACGATATCGCGTCCGCACTGGCGGGTGAGCTCCGCCGCCTTGTCGCGCAGCACGCGCGCCACCGAGGCGCCAACCGTGCCGAGGCCGGCAATTCCAACACGCAACGCTTCAGCCATGTCCGGCGACGCCCCTCAAAAATCCAGATAGGCAGACTCAGCGCCGAGCGGCGAGCGGCACCACATTGTTGGGCTGCTTGGCGGTCGATGCCAGGAAGCGCTTGATGTTGCGCGCGGCCTGACGGATCCGGTGCTCGTTCTCGACCAGCGCCACGCGCACATAGTCGTCGCCATGCTCGCCGAAGCCGATGCCCGGCGCCACCGCGACATCCGCATGCTCGATGAGCAGCTTGGAGAATTCGAGCGAGCCGAGATGGCGGAACTGTTCCGGGATCGGCGCCCAGGCGAACATCGAGGCCGCGGGCGCGGGAATGGTCCAGCCGGCGCGGCCGAAGGAATCGACCATCACGTCGCGCCGCTTGTGGTAGACCTCGCGCACCTCCTCGATGTCGGCGCCGTCGCCGTTCAGCGCATGCGCGGCCGCCACCTGGATCGGCGTGAAGGCGCCATAGTCGAGATAGGACTTCACCCGCGTCAGCGCCGAGATCAGCCGCTCGTTGCCGACGGCGAATCCCATGCGCCAGCCCGGCATGGAGAAGGTCTTCGACATCGAGGTGAACTCGACGCAGATATCCATCGCGCCCGGCACCTGCAGCACCGAAGGCGGCGGATTGCCGTCGAAATAAATCTCGGAATAGGCAAGATCGGACAGGATGATGATGTCGTTCTTCTTCGCGAAGGCGACCACGTCCTTGTAGAAGTCGAGCGAGGCGACCAGCGCCGTCGGATTCGACGGATAGTTGAGGATCAGCGCCAGCGGCTTCGGGATCGAATGGCGGATACCGCGCTCGACCGCCGGGATGAAGCCGTCGTCGGGCTCGACCTGCAGCGAGCGGATGACGCCGCCCGACATGATGAAGCCGAAGGCGTGGATCGGATAGGTCGGATTGGGGCACAGGATGACGTCGCCGGGCGCGGTGATCGCCTGCGCCATGTTGGCGAAGCCTTCCTTCGAGCCGAGCGTGGCCACCACCTGGGTGTCGGGGTTGAGCTTCACGCCGAAGCGGCGGGCATAGTAATTGGCTTGGGCGCGGCGCAGACCCGGAATGCCGCGCGAGGACGAATAGCGATGCGTGCGCGGATCGCGCACCACCTCGCACAATTTGTCGACGATGGCTTTCGGCGTCGGCAGGTCCGGATTGCCCATGCCAAGGTCGATGATGTCGGCGCCGCGCGAACGGGCGCTGGCCTTCAGCCGGTTGACCTGCTCGAACACGTAAGGCGGAAGCCGGCGGACCTTGTGAAATTCTTCCATTGGATTTCCAGACACGATCGAAGGGGGCGCTTTCGGCGCGCGATATAAACCTAATTGCAGTTAGGGTCGAGGGTCGGGTCGCATTTGCCCTCGATCTGTTTCAACGTGTCGCCGCCATGCGTCTTGGCAAGCGTCTTCAGCGCCGCGGAATTCGCCGGCGCTTTGACGCTGCCGCCCTTGGCAGCCTGCGCCTGCTGCTCGGCCTTGAGCCTGGCCAGGTTCGCCGCGGTCTCCTCCTTGGTGAACTGCTTGGCGGCCACCTGCGGCGGGATGT
>NZ_RZSB01000536.1:0-4158 GCF_004023285.1 Mesorhizobium sp. M2A.F.Ca.ET.067.02.1.1 | reverse complement strand
GACAGCGTCCGACCCTCCCCACGAGGGGGAGGGTGAGGAGCGCAGAATCTGCCGCGCCTTGTCGATCGCCATATATTCGAGCTGGCCGCCGCCGATCGTGCCGAAAATGGCCGATGCCGAGACGAGCATGAAGGCGCCGGCCTCGCGCGGCGTCGAGCCCTTGGTGGCCGCGACCTCGACGAGCGCGACACGGCCGGTTTGGCCAAGGAACGCCTTCAGATCTTGCACTTTCGAGTTCATCGTCTGCATTTCCATCCCGGAAATATAGCGTTCTGCGCCTCGATTTGCACGTTCTAGGCGGATTCAGGCCGGCTGCGTGGCCTCCCGCTTCAGCCTCTCGATCACCATCAAGACACGCTCCGGTGTCGCCGGCGCGTCGAGGCGCGGACAGATCCTGTGATCCGCGACGCTCGCGACGGCGTCGGAAAGCGCATGCAGAACCGACATGCCGAGCGGGAAGGGCGGCTCGCCCACGGCCTTGGAGCGATGCACCGTCGGCTCGTTCGCTTCGGACCAGTCGGCCAACGTGACGTTGAAGATCTTCGGCCGGTCGGAGGCGAGCGGGATCTTGTAGGTCGACGGCGCATGGGTGCGCAGGCGCCCCTTGTCATCCCACCACAGTTCCTCGGTGGTCAGCCAGCCCATACCCTGGATGAAGCCGCCCTCGACCTGGCCGAGGTCGATGGCGCGGTTCAGCGAGCGGCCGGTCTCATGCAATATATCGGTGCGCTCGACCACATATTCGCCCGTCAGCGTGTCGACCGAGACCTCCGAGCAGGAGGCGCCATAGGCGAAGTAATAGAAGGGGCGGCCCTCGCCCTTGTCGCGGTTCCAATGGATCTTCGGCGTCTTGTAGAAGCCGGCCGCCGACAGCTGGATGCGGGCCATATAGGCCTGCTTGACCAGATCGCCGAAGGGTATCTCCTGATTGCCGATGCGGACGCGGTTGGGCAGGAACAGCACCTGGTCGCGCGGTACCTGGTACTTTTCCGAGGCGAAGTTGGTCAGCCGGTCCTTGATCTGGCGGGCGGCATTCTGCGCCGCCATGCCGTTGAGGTCGGAACCGGACGAGGCGGCGGTGGCCGAGGTGTTCGGCACCTTGCCGGTGGTCGTCGCGGTGATCTTCACCTGATCGAGGTCGATCTGGAACTCTTCCGCCACGACCTGCGCCACCTTGAGGTAGAGGCCCTGCCCCATCTCGGTGCCGCCATGGTTCAGATGCACCGAACCGTCGGTATAGACATGCACCAGCGCGCCGGCCTGGTTGTAATGCGTGGCGGTGAAGGAGATGCCGAACTTGACCGGCGTCAGCGCCAGTCCGCGCTTGATGAAGCGGCTGTTGGCGTTGAAAGCGCTGATCTCGCGCCGGCGCCGCGCATAGTTCGAGCTCGCCTCCAGCTCGGCGATGATGCGCTGGATGACATTGTCCTCGACCGTCTGGTGGTAGGGCGTGACGTTGCGATCGCTGGTCCCATAGAAATTCTTCTTGCGTATCTCGAGCGGGTCCTTGCCGAGCGCAAAGGCCACCTCGTCGATGACGCGCTCGGCGCCGACCATGCCTTGCGGGCCGCCGAAGCCGCGGAAGGCGGTGTTCGACACCGTGTTGGTGTAGAGCGGCGCCGACTGAGCGTGCACCGCCGGCCAGAAATAGGTGTTGTCGCAGTGGAACAGCGCGCGGTCGGTGACCGGGCCGGAGAGGTCCGAGGAGAAGCCGCAGCGCGCGGCGAACATGAAGTCGACGCCGAGGATGTTGCCATCGTCGTCGAAGCCAACCTCATAATCGATCAGGAAATCATGCCGCTTGCCGGTCGCGGTCATGTCGTCATCGCGGTCGGGCCGGATCTTGACCGCGCGATGATGGCGCTTGGCGGCGATCGCGGCGAGCACCGCGAACTGGTTGCCCTGCGTTTCCTTGCCGCCGAAGCCGCCGCCCATGCGGCGGATTTCCACCGTGATGGCGTTGCTCGGGATGCCCAGCGCATGGCTCACCATATGCTGGACTTCGCTCGGATGCTGGGTCGAGGAATAGATGGTGACGTCGTGGTCCTCGCCGGGCACGGCCATGGCGATATGGCCTTCGAGATAGAAATGTTCCTGGCCGCCGAGACGCATCTTGCCCTTGAGCCTGCGGGGCGCTGCCTTGATCGCCGCCGCCGCGTCGCCGCGCCTCAATGTGAGCGGCGGCGTGACAAGCTTGTCCTTGCGCGGGTCGAGCGCGCCGATGTCGGTGACGAAGGGCAGCTGCTCGTACTCGACCCTGACCAGCCTGGTGGCGCGGCGGGCCTGCTCGCGTGTCTCGGCGATGACGCAGAAGATCGGCTGGCCATAGAACTCGACCTTGCCGTCGGCGAGCACCGGCTCGTCATGACGGCCGGTGGGCGAAATGTCGTTCTCGCCCGGCACGTCCTTTGCCGTCAGCACATCGACGACGCCAGGCGCGGCGCGCACGGCCGAGAGGTTCATCTTCGTGATCGTCGCATGCGTCGCGGCGGACAGACCAAGGCAGCCATGCAGCGTGCCGGCCGGCTCCGGCATGTCATCGATATAGACGGCCGTGCCGCTGACATGCTTGTGCGCTGAATCATGGCGCTGGTCACTGGCGACGCCACCCGAGATCTTCTGGGCCTTGAGGTTGGGGACGTGCTTGGTCATTCAGCCTCCTTTCCTTCTCCCCGTTCACGGGGAGAAGGTGGCCCGAAGGGTCGGATGAGGGGCGGCGCTGACGTCGACGAGTTTGCAGAAAACGACCGGCGCCGGCGCCGCCCCTCATCTGCCTGCCGGCATCTTCTCCCCGTGAACGGGGAGAAGGACGGTACCCGCGACTGCTTGCACGCGTTGATTTGCATCAGGCAGCCTCGCTGCGCGAAACCTGGAGCGGCGCCTTGGTGCCGGTTGTCTCGACATAAAAGCGCAGCAGAAGGTTCTTCGCCGCCAGGGCCCGATATTCGGCGCTTGCCCGCATGTCGGTGAGTGGCGTGAAGTCACTGGCGTACTCGGCCATAGCAGCCTCCACAGTCGCTTCGCTCCAGACCTTCCCGATCAATGCATTCTCAACCGCCGCGGCGCGCTTCGGCGTCGCCGCCATGCCGCCATAGGCGATGCGGATGTCGGCCACCGTGCCGTCCTTGGCCAAGGTCAGATAGAAGGCGCCAAGCGTCGCGGTGATGTCCTCGTCGCGTCGCTTGGTGACTTTGTAGACGGCAAATTTTTCGCTGCCCGCCGGCACCGGCACATGCACCGCTTCGACGAATTCGCCTGGCTGCCGGTCCTGCTTGCCATAGGCGATGAAGAAGGTTTCGAGCGGGATCGTGCGGCGCTTCTTGCCCTTGCGCAGGGTAAGCTGCGCGCCGAGCGCGATCAGCGGCGGCGGCGTGTCGCCGATCGGCGAGCCGTTGGCAATGTTGCCGCCGATCGTGCCCATGTTGCGCACCTGTTCTCCGCCAATACGGTCGACCAGCGGTCCCAAAGCCGGGATGCGCTTCGACAGCGTCTCGAAGGCTTCGGTGTAGGTGACGCCCGCGCCGATGGTGATGACGCCGTCCTTCTCCGAGATGGCGCGCAGGCCGTCGAGACCGCCGATGAAGATCGCCGGCGAGATGTCGCGCATATGCTTGGTGACCCAGAGGCCGACATCGGTCGAGCCGGCGACGATGGCGGCGCCCGGCTCCTTTTCGAGCAGCCCTGCGAAATCGTCGACGCCGGCCGGCACGATCAGCCGCGCCTGCCCGACCCGATCTCGACTCTCGCGCTATCGCGCAATGCCTTCAGCCGCGCGGTGATGTCGTTGCGCTCCACCGCCAGCGGATCCTTCGCCGCCTTGCCGTAGCTCGAAATGGCATGCGCGGCGCGCATGATCGCCTCATAGCCGGTGCAGCGGCAAAGATTGCCCTGCAGCGCCTTTTCGATCGCGGCGTTGGACGGATCGGGCGTCTTCATCCACAGCCCGTAGAGCGACATGACGAAGCCCGGCGTGCAGAAGCCGCATTGCGAGCCGTGGAAATCGACCATCGCCTGCTGCACGGGGTGCAACTTACCAGGCTCGCCGCGCAGATGCTCGACGGTGACGACATGGGTGCCGTCGAGCGAGCCCACGAAACGGATGCAGGCATTGACGCTTTCATAGACCAGGCCGTCGCCGGCAAGCTTGCCGACCAGCAC
>NZ_RZSB01000535.1:0-4172 GCF_004023285.1 Mesorhizobium sp. M2A.F.Ca.ET.067.02.1.1 | reverse complement strand
GGCTCAGGCCCTACCTGCTGGAACAATTTAGGATTGGAGCGACCCATGAACGAGGCAGTTCGAGATCCGGCTCAACCCATCATCGAGATCGAGAACCTCTCGATCTCCTTCTTCACCCGCAAGGGGGAGATCCCGGCCGTGATGGATTTTTCCTGCACGGTGATGCCCGGCGAGGCGATGGGTATCGTCGGCGAGTCCGGCTGCGGGAAGTCAACCGTGTCGCTCGGCATCATGCGCGACCTTTCCAACATCGGGAAGATCGTCGGCGGGCGCATCAAGTTCCAGGGCAAGGACATGGGCGAGCTCTCCGAGGAGGAGCTGCGCGCCATCCGGGGCAACAAGATCGCCATGATCTACCAGGAGCCGATGGCGAGCCTCAATCCGGCAATGAAGATCGGCCAGCAGCTGATGGAAGTGCCGCTAATCCACGACAAAGTATCGAAGGAGGAGGCTTATAACCGCGCGCTGGAGATGGTGCGGGCGGTGAAGCTGCCCGACCCTGAACGCATGATGCGCTCCTATCCGCACCAGCTTTCGGGCGGCCAGCAGCAGCGCATCGTCATCGCCATGGCGCTGCTGTCGAAACCGGCGCTGCTTCTGCTCGACGAGCCGACCACCGCGCTCGACGTCACCGTCGAGGCCGGCATCGTCGAGCTGGTCAAGGGGCTTGGCGAGAAGTTCGGCACCTCGATGATCTTCGTGTCGCACAATCTCGGCCTGATCCTGGAAACCTGCGACAGGATCACGGTGATGTATTCCGGCGAGGCGGTCGAGACCGGGAAGATCGAGGACGTGTTCGACCGGATGCGCCATCCCTATACGCAAGGGCTGTTCCGCTCGATCCCGCTGCCTGGCGCCGACAAGAACTCGCGGCCGTTGATCTCCATTCCCGGACAGTTGCCGCTGCCGCATGAGCGGCCGAAGGGCTGCAATTTCGGGCCGCGCTGCCACCATTTCGTCGAGGGCGTCTGCAACGCTGCGGAAATCCCGATGGTCCCGGTTGAGGGCCATGAGGGGCATTTCTCGCGCTGCGTGCGCTTCAACGAGATCGACTGGGAGGCGCTGCCGCCCGGCGCCAAGAAGGTCAACGAAAAGGTCGAGCCCGGCGCGCCAGTGCTGAAGATCCAGGACCTCAAGAAATACTACAAGGTCGGCGGCAGCGAGGTGTTCGGCTCCAGCGAAGGCCGCGTCGTCAAGGCCAACGAGACGATCTCGTTCACCGCGCGCGAATCCGAGACGGTGGCGATCGTCGGCGAGTCCGGCTGCGGAAAGTCGACGCTGGCCAAGGTGTTGCTCGGCCTCGAGACCGCCAGCTCCGGCACGGTGACCTTGGCCAACAAGGAGATCCAGTCGACGGGCATCGAGAGCCGCGGCGTCGACACCGTCTCGTCGATCCAGATGGTGTTCCAGAACCCCTTCGACACGCTGAACCCCAGCCACACGGTCGGCTCACAGATCATCCGCACGCTGGAGAAGTTCAATGTCGGCAAGACGGTCGCCGAGCGACGCCAGCGTATGCTGGAGCTGCTCGACCTGGTGAAGCTGCCCAGGGCCTTCGAGACCCGCAAGCCGCGCCAGCTTTCGGGCGGCCAGAAGCAGCGCATCGGCGTCGCGCGCGCCTTTGCCGGGGACGCCAAGGTGGTGGTGGCCGACGAGCCGGTCTCGGCGCTGGACGTCTCGGTGCAGGCGGCGGTGACCGAGTTGTTGATGGACATCCAGCGCAAAAACAAGACGACGATGCTGTTCATCAGCCACGATCTGTCGGTGGTGCGCTACATCGCCGACCGCGTCGTGGTCATGTATCTGGGCTACATCGTCGAGCAGGGCACGACCGACCAGATCTTCTCGCCGCCCTACCATCCCTATACCGAGGCGCTGCTGTCCGCGATCCCGATCGCCGACACCAGCGTGGTCAAGAAGCACATCGTGCTCGAAGGCGACATCCCGTCGGCGATGAACCCGCCGACCGGCTGCCCGTTCCAGACGCGCTGCGGCTACAAGAAGCTGGTGCCGGACAATCTGTGCGAGACGAAGGTGCCGCCGGTGAAGAATCTCGGCGGCGGCCATACGAGCCTATGCTGGCTTTCGGACGACGTGCTGGCCAAGATGGAGCCGGTCATCAAGTTCGACAAGGAGCATGCCGCGCATGAAGGCGTGCCGGATGATGCGCCGCATGGCGTGGGGCCGGGCTTTGCCGGTGCGCCGCCGCAGCGTCCGGACGGCAAAAACGCCAGCGCGGAAGCCGACGCGATCGGAGAGGGCGTCGAGGAGAACGACGCGGTGCGTAAAGCCCGTCGCCATGAAGTGCGCGACGAGGATTCGGAAACCGGCGTCGCCAGGCCGAAGGATACGACAAGGCGGCACTAACCCAGGACGGGTGTCAGCTGCCGCATTGCCGTAGCTGCGCCTGATAATCGCGCGCCATCTGGTCGGTGGCGCGTGCGTAGCTTTGAACGCCGGCGTCGCCGCGGTTGCCGCGGCCATAGGCGGTCCAGCCGAGATAATAGGCCAGATAAAGATTGTAGGTGTCGTTGCGCGCGACACCGAAAGAGTCGGCGGTCTTGGAGTGGTACCAGCCGACGAAATCGATGGCGTCGGCGAAGCGTGTGCGGCGCGCCGCCCAGTTGCCGGTCTCGCTTTGATATTGCGACCAGGTGCCGTCGAGCGCCTGCGAATAGCCAGTGGCGCTCGAGACGTGCGTCCACGGGATGAAGCCGAGGAGCTTTGTGCGCGGCGGGCGGGCATTGCTCTTGAAGCCGGATTCCTTGCGCACCGTCGCCATCAGCACGGGAATGGGAATGCCGTATTTCTGCTCGGTCCGCTCGGCGGCGGACTGCCAGTTGTCGAACCAGCCGTCATTCTGGTCGAACACGGCGCAGACATTGTTGATGTGGCTGGGCGCTGTCGCGCAGGCCGACAGCGCCAGCAGCACGCAAACAGCGACAATTTTACTAAAACTCGACCTACGCATTGGAAGACGAATAGGCCGAAATCATAAAAGGAGTCTTGCGCGGTTCCTTAACGCTGACGCGGGAAGCGCGAAAAATCCAGTATCGATATTCCGACCAACTGCGTCGCTATTCTCTTCGTCGATTTCCAAAAATGCCGCCTTGGCTAAAATCGCGCCGGCAAATGGCGAATTCCTGACAGCTCCCCTGTGATACCGGCGCTCTGATGCGCGCATGAGCGAACCAAGACGCAAGCGCGGCGCCGAGCGCACCAGCAACCGAGGACCCGCCGCCATCCCGCAACTGCCGCTGCGGCGGGTGGAGAATCCCTATCCGCCGATGGCGCTGTTGTCGGCCGACCAGATCGAGGCGATCCACCAGGCATCGATGCACCTCCTGGAGAATTTCGGCGTCGAGGTGATGAGCCCGCGGGCGCTGTCGCTGTTCGAGCGCGCCGGCGCCAAGGTCGATCACGGGTCGATGAATGTGCGCGTCGACCGCGGCATGGTCGAGGAAGCGCTGCGGTCGACGCGCAGCAGCTACACGCTTACCCCGCGCAATCCGGCTCGAGCCATCCATCTCGGCGGCAGCACCATCAACTTCACGCTGGTGGCCGGACCGCCCAATGTGCACGACATGGAGCGCGGCCGCCGCACCGGCAACATGCAAGATTATCAGGACCTCGTCCGGCTGGCGCAGCATTTCAACTGCATCCATATGCTCGGCAACCAGGTCTGCGCGCCGATCGAGCTGCCGGCGAACACAAGGCATATGGACACCTATTTCGCCAATCTGACGCTGACCGACAAATGTTTCCACGTCTCGGCGATCGGGCGGGGCAGGGCGCTGGACGGCATCGAGATGATGGCGATCGCGCGCGGGCTGACGCTGGATGAGATGGCGCAGGACCCCGGCGTCACCACCATCATTTCGGTCAACTCGCCGCGCCGCTTCGACGAGATGATGGCGGAAGGGCTGATGACCATGGCCGAATACGGCCAGTCGGTGGCGGTGACGCCGTTCACGCTGATGGGCGCGATGAGCCCGGTGACGCTGGCCGGCGCGCTGGCGCAGCAGAACGCCGAGGCGCTGTTCGGCATCGTGCTGACGCAACTGGTGCGGCCGGGCGCGCCGGTGATGTATGGCGCCTTCACGTCCAATGTCGACATGAAGTCGGGCGCGCCCGGCCGCACCAGTTGCGTCAGCACGATGCCGAACAGCGCC
>NZ_RZSB01000534.1:0-4179 GCF_004023285.1 Mesorhizobium sp. M2A.F.Ca.ET.067.02.1.1 | reverse complement strand
CATCGTTTCCTCGCCGCCAATTCCGGCATTGGCGCGCCGCTTCGGAGCGGGGCGCACCGCGCTCACTTGCGCGGCGCTCTCGGCGCTGATGCTGGCCCTGGTCGGCTGGACGCAGAATGTCTATCTGTGGTTCCCACTGCGCTTCATGATCGGCGTGGTGACCAACCCCCTTTATGTGCTCAGCGAAATCTGGGTGATCGCGCTGGCGCCGCCGTCGCGGCGCGGCCGCGTCATGGGTATCTATTCCACCATCATTTCGGCGGGCTTCGCGACCGGGCCGCTCTGCCTGCTTGCGGTCGGCACCGAGGGCTGGCCGCCTTTCCTGGTTGGCATCGGCGCCTTCCTCTTCTGCGGCGCCTGCCTGGCCGCAGTGGTGCGCCGGCTGCCTAAGGTCGACGAGGCCGAGAACAAGGTTTCGGTGCTGGGCTTCATACCGTTGGCCTGGCTGCTTTTGTCATCGGTCGTCGTCGCGGCCGGTTTCGAGCAGACGATACTGGCGCTGCTGCCGGTCTATGGAACGCATCACGGCATTCCCGAGGCGCGCATGTCGGCGCTGCTTTCGGTGATGATCGCCGGCAATATCGCCATGCAGGTGCCGCTCGGCCTGCTCGCCGAAAGGCTGACGGCGCGCCTCGTGCGCTTCGGCTGCGTGGCGGTGACCATCCTTGGATGCGTGCTCTTGTCGGCCCTGATCGAGACGCCGCTGATCTGGCTGTGCGTCTTCATCTGGGGCGCCGTGTCCTACGGCATCTACACGATGTCGATCATCGAACTCGGCGAACGGTTTACCGGCTCGGCGCTAGTCGCCGGCAATGCGGCCTTCTCGCTGATGTGGGGTCTCGGCGGCATCATCGTGCCGCCACTCACGGGCGGCGTGATGGATGTCGTCGGCGCCGCCGGCCTTCCGGTCACGCTCGGCGCGATCTGCGCTGCGCTGGCGACGGCGACGGTCGTGCGCCGGCGGGTTTTGTAGTCGATCTTAACACGGCTCTTGAATATCCAAGCAGCGAACGCGATGTAGGCGGGGCGCCTGATGGAGACCTGCATGACCAGCACGATGACCAAAACCCAGCCTGAATTGGCGGCTGACGATCCCTTCCTCTGGCTCGAGGATCGCAACGGCAAGGAAGCGCTGGGCTGGGTTCATCGCCAGAATGCGCTGACGGTGGCCGAATTGCAGAGTGATCCTTCCTATCAGCCGACCTTCGAGACCGCGCTCGACCTCATGACGGCCGAGGACAATATGCCGGTCGGGGCAGCGCTTGCCGGCTACGTCTATAATTTCTGGCAGGACAAGGCCAACGCGCTGGGCCTGTGGCGGCGCACGCCTGTCGCTTCCTACAAGACCGAGAAGCCGGAGTGGGAAACGATCATCGACTTCGACCAGCTATCGGCGAAAGACGGCATAAAGTGGGTGTTCGGCGGGGCGAGCCGGCTCTATCCCGATTTCAACCGCTGCCTGCTCTATATGTCGCCGGACGGCGGCGACGCCAGCGAGATGCGCGAGTTCGACATCGCGACCAAATCCTTCGTCGAGGACGGGTTTCGGGCTCCGGCATCCAAGTCGGGCTTTTCCTGGCTGGACAAGGACACGGTGCTCGTCTCGGCGGCTTTCGAGGAAGAGGACAAGACGCAGTCCGGCTATCCGCGCGTCATCAAGCTTTGGCGGTGCGGCACAAAGCTCGACGACGCGACGCCTATCTTCGAAGGCGAGAAACAGCATCTCGCGGTTGGCGGCGGCGTCGAGTATGACGGCGACAAGCGGCATGTGCTGCTCGGCAAGACGCTCGACTTCTTCACCTCGCACAGTTTCCTGCGGCTGGCTTCTGGCGAGAACCGGCGCATCCCGCTGCCCGACGACGCCACCGACACGGCGATCTTCAAGGGCCAGCTGGTCTTCGGCGTGCGCAGCCCTTGGACGGCGCCCGACGGCACCCAATGCCTGCCCGACGGCCTTTACTCGGTCGATTTCGACCGGTGGATCGACACGGGCGCGTTCGGTCCATTCGAAACCGTGCTCGCGCCGGCGCATCGTGTCTCGATCGCCGGGCTGGCCAGGACGCAGGACCGGCTGTTCATCAACCTGATGGACAATGTGCGCGGCAAGGTCATCGCCTGCGATCGCACTCCCGACGGGTGGTCGCTGAAGCCGGTGGCATTGCCCGACAACGGCAATGTCGGCATCAGCCATGCCGAGCATTTCGGCTCCAGCGTCTCCTTCTCCTTCACCGATTTCCTGACGCCGAGCTCGATCATCTGGTCGGACGACGACGGCGAGACGCTGGAAACCGTGAAATCGCAACCGGCCCGCTTCGATGCCTCGCCCTATGTTTCGGAGCAGTTCGAGGCCCGCTCGAAGGATGGCACGATGATCCCGTATTTCGTGGTGCGGCCCCGCGACCAGAACGGGCCGGTGCCGGCGCTGCTCTATGGCTATGGCGGCTTCGAAGTGCCGCTGCTGCCAGGCTATGCCGGCATTCGCGGCAAGCTCTGGCTGGACAAGGGCAACGCCTATATCCAGGCCAACATCCGCGGCGGCGGCGAGTTCGGTCCGGCCTGGCACCAGGCGGCGCTGAAAGGCAAGCGCCAGAATGCTTTCGACGATTTCGCGGCGGTTGCCGAGGATGTCGTCAAGCGCGGCATCACCACGGCGGCACAGCTCGGCATCCAGGGCGGCTCGAATGGCGGCCTGCTTACCGGCACGTCGTTGACACAGCGGCCCGAACTGTTCGGCGCCGTCATCATCGACGTGCCGCTGCTCGACATGTTGCGCTACACCGAACTGCCGCCCGGCGCCTCGTGGATCGCCGAATATGGCGATCCCTCGAGGCCGGAGGAGGCGGCCTGGCTCGCCACCTATTCGCCTTACCAGCATGTCGCGGCCAATGTCGCCTATCCGCCGGTGCTGTTGATGACCTCAACCGCCGACGACCGCGTCCATCCTGGACACGCGCGCAAGATGGCGGCGCGGCTGCAGGAGGCAGGCCACGGGAGGACGCTGTTCTTCGAGGAGACCGAAGGCGGCCATGGCGGGCGCGGCGACCGCCGGCCGCAGGCGGCGCAAACGGCGATGCGCTACATGTTCCTAAAGCGTGCGCTCGGCGGCGTCGCCTGACTAAGGTGTATTGATATTCAGGTGATGCCAGCCTGCAAATATCGGTTTTCTGCGCTTCCGGTGCTCACGTACTTTAGGTACGCTCCGCTCCGGTTCTCGGAACCGACATTTTCGGCTCGGCCTGACCTGAATCTCAACACACCTTGGCACGACTTGAATTCGAGGCCTCAGGCGGCATAAGCTGGCGCCATGATCCGCTTCAGCACATCTGGCGCCTTCGGGGTCGCGGTGACGCCGTCACCGCGGACCCTTCGCGCCGAGTTGTTGCGGCTGTGCGCCCGCATCGGTTATTCGCCGCCTCGCTTCCTCTGACGAATCCGCCCCGGCCCTTGCCGGATTGATTCAAGAGGAAAGATCAAATCCATGACCTATCAGAATTATTCGCTGAAGCAGCTTCAGCAGATCGACGCCGCGCATCACCTTCATCCCTTCACCGACCACAAGGAGCTGCGCGAGGCAGGCTCGCGCATCATCACCCACGCCAACGGCCCGTTCATCTACGACGCCGACGGCACCGAAATCCTCGACGGCATGGCCGGCCTTTGGTGCGTCAATGTCGGCTATGGCCGCGACGAACTGGCCGAGGCCGCCTACGCGCAGATGAAGGAGCTGCCTTATTACAACTCCTTCTTCAAATGCTCGACGCCGACGCCGGTGCTGTTGTCGAAGAAGCTGGCGGAGCTGGCCCCCAAGCATGTCAGCCAGGTCTTCTATGGCTCGTCCGGTTCGGAGGCCAACGACACGGCGCTCAGGCTCGTGCGCCACTACTGCGCTCGAAGGCAAGCCCGAGAAGAACCGCATCATCTCCCGCAAGATGGCTTATCACGGCTCGACCATCGCCGGCACGTCGCTCGGCGGCATGGAGCCGATGCACAAGCAGCTCGGCGGCGCGGTGCCCAACATCGTCCATGTGATGATGCCCTATGCCTATGAGCTGGCGCTGCCCGGCGAAAGCGACCATGATTTCGGCATCCGCGCGGCCAAGGCGGTCGAGGACGCGATCCTCGAAGCCGGCGCCGACAAAGTGGCCGCCTTCATCGGCGAGCCGGTGATGGGTGCCGGCG
>NZ_RZSB01000533.1:0-4194 GCF_004023285.1 Mesorhizobium sp. M2A.F.Ca.ET.067.02.1.1 | reverse complement strand
GTCTTGGGCAAGCGGATCGTTTTCTGGGGCCTGGCCAGTGTGGTTGTCGCCTGTGCCGTCGCGGCCGGCGCCTATTTCTGGTTCCGTGGCTTTTCGCCGGATAGCGAGGAATTCCCGATCCGGGGCATCGACGTCTCGCATCATCAGGGCAAGATCGACTGGCGGCGCGTCGCGGCCGACGATGTCGCCTTCGCCATCATCAAGGCCACCGAAGGCGGCACCCATGTCGACACCCTGTTCGCCACGAACCTACGCGAAGCCCGCGCGGCCGGCCTCGCGGTCGGCGCCTATCACTTCTTCACCTTCTGCCGGCCGGGGGCCGACCAAGCGAAGAATTTCATTGCCGTGGTGCCGCGCGGCGAACCGCTTTTGCCGCCGGTGGTCGACATCGAGTTCGGCGGCAACTGCCCGCAACGGCCGTCGCCCGAGCAGTTGAACACCGAGCTTGCCGCTTTCCTCGGCCCGGTCGAGGCGGCCTTCGGCAAGCAGGCGATCTTCTACCTGACCGATGAGGCGGCCGACGCCTATTCCGCAACCATCATCGCGCGCCGGCGCTGGCTGCGTTCGCTAGCGATCAGGCCGCGCGAAAACGACTGGATCTATTGGCAGTATCACAATATGGGCCGCGTCGACGGCATCGAAGGCGATGTCGATCTCAACGTTCTCAAAGGCAGCCGCGAGACGATGGCCGAGTTGTTCGCGCCGACGCCTTCAATTGCCGGCCCTTGAAGTGTGTTTGCCGCGCGGCCGAAGGCTCACGATCCTCCCGGCGCTGGTGTACTGAGACGTCTGCTGGCAATACGTCCTCCGATCGCTGACAAGCCCATCCCGGCGGCCATGATGGCTATGGCTGCGAACTGGATCGTCATCGGCGTTTCGCCGAGTACGGCCATGCCGACAACCACCGTGGCGATCGGTATGCCGGGCAGGAACAGCGATGCCGCCTGCGGCCCCAAATGCCGGACGATGTAGGTATAGAGGAACATGGCCGCCGCGCCGGCCAGAATCCCCTGGATCACGATCTGACCGATGATTTCCCCAACGGCCGCTGCATGGATTTGGCTTGGCGCGAGGAGATAGAGAACCGGCAGCGGCAGGCAGGACAGGAGCACCACCGCGGCCGTCGCCGTGACGGGATCGGCGCGCCAGCGCCTGACAAGAACGGCATAGGTCGAAAACATTAGGCCCGATCCGATGAAAAGCATGTCGCCGAAGAGAACGCTGCCTGTTCCGTCGCGCGCCGGCGCGAGGAACAGGAACAGGCCCGCGATGATCGCGAGGACGCCGATGGTCCGTTGCCGCGAAGCGCCGTCGTGGAAGACGATGCGCGACAGCAGGAACGAGAAGAAGACGATTGACGCGGGGCAGAGCGCCGCCGCATGGGCAGCAGGCGCATAGGTCAGGCCCCAATTGATGATCAGCGGATAAGGCAATCCGGCCAGCGCTGCCAAGGCCAAGGCTCGTCGCCAGCCAAGCGCTCTCATGCCTGCGAAGCCACCGCGCCAGGCGATCGGCAGAAAGACCACCGCGGCGCCGCCAAAGCGCAAGACGGCTAGGTCCGTCGCCGTCAGATGCTCCCGGAGGCTGAAGCGGGCGGCGACGAATTGGATGGCATAGATGCCGATCATGGTCAGGCCGGCGAAAATCGCCAGTGTCGTGCTTCCCGAGTCTCGTTCGCTTGCCACACTGTCACCCATATGTCGTCCGGGCGGACCACCGGCACGATGAAAGTGCAGGCTATTGTTCAGTTCGCTGTGTTGAAATACGCTCCTTTTTGGAAATCGTAGCGATATTCACGCTAGAAGGGGCGTTCTGAAGTGAATCCGGAAGCCAGCGATCTCGACGCGGTCGACCGCAATCTTCTTCGCCTGCTGCAGGAGGACGGGCGTCGCACCACACTTGATCTGGCGGCGCGTGTCGGCCTGTCGCCGACCGGCACCAGCCTGCGCGTAAAGCGGCTGTTTCGCGAGGGTTACATCACCGCGGTCAGGGCCGTGCTCAATCCGGCAAAGATCGGGCGTGGCACGCTCGTCTTCATCGAGGTTCGTCTCGACCATACGGCGCCGCATATTTTCGAGCGGTTTGCCGAGGCGGTGATCAAGGCGCCAGAGGTGCTGGAATGCCATATGGTCGTCGGCGGCTTCGACTATCTGGTGAAGGCGCGCATCTCCGAAATGGCCGCCTATCAGGATTTCCTGACCCGGGTCATCCTGCCGCTGCCCGGCGTGAAGGAGACGCACACTTACGCCTCGATCGGCGACGTGAAGCCGGATGCGCTGCTGCCGGTATGAGCGGGTGGGCAGCGCACCTAAGGTGATTTGGGTCTAGCCCCTCAGGAACGCTGCGATCTCGCTGAACACGCTGACGAACATCTGTTCCGTCAGCACGCCCGTATTGGTGTTGTAGCGCGAGCAGTGATAGCTGGAGAACAGCGTGATGCCGCCGGCCTCCTGCTTTCCGCCGTGGCGGAACGGAATGGCCGCGACGCGCTCGCCCAGCGCCCGCACCGTCGACTGGTGCGCGATTGAACCCAGCGTCAGAATGGCGCGCAGATTGGGAAAGCGCGCGATGGTGGGCTTCAGAAAAGTCCGGCAGGTGGCGATCTCGGCGCCGACCGGCTTGTTCTCCGGCGGCACGCAGCGCACCGCATTGGTGATGGCCGTGCCGACCAACTCAAGCCCGTCATCCGGCCGCGCCTTGAACTCGCCGCGCGCCAGGCCCTGCGCGATCATCGTGCCGTAGAGCAGGTCGCCGGCATAGTCGCCGGTGAAGGGGCGCCCCGTCCGGTTGGCGCCGCGCAAACCGGGCGCAAGCCCAACGATCAGCAGCCGGACCGAGGCTTCACCCTCGGGCGGCAGGAAGGTCGGCACCGGCGCATTGAACCAGCCCGGCTCGCGCTCGCGCCAGGCGGCGATGAAATCATGCAGCCGCGGGCAAAGCGGGCAGTCGCGGCTGGGTTCGGGGGAGGTTGTGGCGGTCAAGGCCGCCGCCCGTCAATAATCGTCCTCGTCGACTTCGGCGGGTTCCGGCCGGCGCACCGGC
Organism: Mesorhizobium sp. M2A.F.Ca.ET.067.02.1.1; assembly: GCF_004023285.1. Taxonomy (NCBI): domain Bacteria; kingdom Pseudomonadati; phylum Pseudomonadota; class Alphaproteobacteria; order Hyphomicrobiales; family Phyllobacteriaceae; genus Mesorhizobium; species Mesorhizobium sp. M2A.F.Ca.ET.067.02.1.1. The sequence continues at coordinate 1,152 of NZ_RZSB01000533.1, read as the reverse complement.
CGCTCGGACGGATCGCGGCCGACGTCGCTCTTCAGCGTCATCAGGTCGATGAAGTGGTCGGCCTGGCGGCGCAGATCGTCGGAAATCATCGGCGGCTGCGAGGCCATGGTCGAAATGATCGACACCTTGCGTCCGCGCCGCTGCAGCGCCTCGACCAGCGTGCGGAAGTCGCCGTCGCCGGAGAAGATGACATAGTGGTCGACGACGTCGGCAAGCTCCAGCGCATCGACGGTCAGCTCGATGTCCATGTTGCCCTTGATCTTGCGGCGGCCGGTCGAGTCGGTGAATTCCTTGGCGGGCTTGGTCACCACCTTGAAACCGTTATAATCAAGCCAGTCGATCAGCGGCCGGATCGAGGAATATTCCTGGTCCTCGACCAGCGCGGTGTAATAATAAGCGCGTAAGAGATACCCGCGCTTCTGGAAACTCGACAGGAGCTTGCGGTAGTCGATGTCGAAGCCCAGCGCGCGGGACGTGGCGTAGAGATTGGCGCCGTCGATGAAAAGAGCGATCTTTTCACGGGGATCGAACATTGAAAAACATCCCTTTCAAAAATTTCTGTCGTCTTAAAAGCGTCGACGGGCAGGTCCACAAATGCGCTTGCTACCCGTCATATCCGAGATAACGCGCAATTTATGGATATCCAAGGGCACGGCCCACATTGCAAGCAATTGTGATCGCGACTATGTGAGCCGCATCATGGCGTGGCGCGATGATGAGCCGGGCAACGGCCCATAAGCTGGCGCCGCCGCCAAAAAGCTTGTATTTCGGCCGCGCCCGCGTTATGGAGCGCGCCAGCTTTCCATCAAATCCATCGCATGAAAGGGGCAGTCCATGGCCCGCGTAACCGTTGAAGATTGCATCGACAAGGTCGACAACCGTTTTGAACTCGTGCTGCTCGCCGGCCATCGCGCCCGCCAGATCAGCCAGGGCGCGCAGATCACCGTTCCGCGCGACAATGACAAGAACCCAGTCATCGCGCTGCGCGAGATCGCCGACGAGACGCTGTCGCCTGACGACCTCAAGGAAGACCTGATCCACTCGCTGCAGAAGCATGTCGAGGTCGATGAGCCGGAAGCCGAGGGCGAGGCGATCACCGACCAGACCGGCGCGACCGCGGTCGCGGCCGACGCCGACGATGCCGAGGAGAAC
>NZ_RZSB01000532.1:0-4206 GCF_004023285.1 Mesorhizobium sp. M2A.F.Ca.ET.067.02.1.1 | reverse complement strand
GGTAGGTGTCGTTCTGGGCGACGACTTCCAGCCCGAGAGCCTTTGCCGCCTCGACACCGCTGTCGCGCTGGCTGAGCGGGTCGGATTCATTGGCCGCGACAAAGGCGATCTTCTTCACGCCCTTGTTTTCCTTCAGATATTTGTAGATCGCCGGGCCCGACTGGTAGTTAGCGATCATGCCGAGCACGGCATTGGAGGCCGGCTTCTGGTAGAGCGCCTTGGGGAAGGCGTAGGGGAAATAGATGATGCCGTTGGCCTCGGCGACCGGGCGCACCGCGGCGGCGCCGTCATCGACATTCGGGCCGACGACATAGTGGATGCCTTCCTGCGCCATTTTCTCCATGCCGGCGATGGCGCGCTTGGGATCCTTCTGGTCGTCGAAGGTGACGATGTTGATGTTGTAGGTGTCGTTGCCGATCTTGACGCCGCCGGTCTCGTTTAACCAGGCGGCGCGCGTCTGCATCGAGCGCACATTCGAGGTGCCCCAGGCGGCGGCCGGGCCGCTGGTGACGCCGACAAAGCCGATTTTCAGTTCCTTGTTTTCAGCCTGCGCATACGAAATGCCGACAGCGGCAATGGCCAGGGTCGAGACGGCGCCGAGCGCCATGGATTTCAGAGTCGAGCGACGGTTGATCATATTGGCAGTTCCCCTTGGTTATCGCGCTTTGTGTTTTGCTCATGGGCTGCGCGGATGGCGTTAAGGGAAACCGCCTAGGGCGGATTGTCAACATCTTTCTTAGGTATTGTATACAATGTTTCGCGAGAATGTGTGCACCCGTCAGTATGGGTCGAAGGCTACTTCCCGCAATGGTGGTCGTTGATCTTGTTGATCGCATTCGCGTCCGGCCCGACGCGGCCGTAGGAGCAAGCGCCAGCGGCGGTGGTGAACAGCTGCTGGTCGTAGTAACGCGGACCGCCGAAGAGCTGATAGAGAAGATCGTCGCTGGCCGGAACATAGCGCTCGCGCTCGACCGGCTGATAGTGGCGATGATGATGCCTTTCGCCCGCAACCGCTTGGGCGGACACGGTCGCGGCCGTGGCCAGCCCGAGCGCAGAGAGGGTCAGGTACTTCATCATCGACGGCAACCTTGTGGCAGTTTTGGATCCGCAGCATATCCAAAATCGCCAGCCGCGCAAAAGTTTCCCGTACGGGGCATTTGTCGCCACCGTACCGCCGGTTAAAGAAAGATAACGGCAATCGCGACGGCGGATTTTCGACAATGGCCGGGTGCGATGCCGGATATCCTCCATTCGTTCGCCACCATTCCCGGAGGCCCAAGGAATAGCCCGATGACTACCAGAGTGATCGTCCTCGACGCCAAGCCGCTCGGCACGGAAGATGTCGCGGAAATCGCGCGGCGCAACGCCCGGCTCGTGCTCGGCGAGGAAGCCATGCGCCGCATCCGCGCAAGCAGGGCGCTGATCGAACATCTCACCCAACTCGGCAAGCCGCTCTACGGCGTCACCACCGGGCTCGGCGCCTGTGTCGACACGCCGCTGGCGCAGGCGGACCTGATCGCGTTCCAGCACAGCGTGCCGCTCAGCCATTCGATGGGCGCCGGCCCATCGCTGCCGACCGAGGCGGTGCGGGCGCTGATGGTCGCGCGCATCTGCGGCATGGCGGCAGGCGGCACCGGCACCTCGGAGGGTGTGGTGCTCGGCCTGCTCGCGGCGCTCAACGCCGGTGTCCATCCGGTCATTCCAAGCTGGGGTTCGGTGGGCGCCGCGGACCTCGCGCCGCTCGGCCATCTGGCGCGGGCGCTGCGCGGCGACGGCGAGAGCGAGTATCAGGGCAGGATCATGCCGTCGGCCGAGGCGTTGAAGCTCGCCGGGCTCGAACCGCTCGACCTGCGCGAGAAGGACGGCCACGCCATCATCGTCGCCAACAGCCTTTCGACCGGAACGGCGTGCCTGGCGCTTGAGGAGGTCGCCTGCCTGATCGACTGGTCGCTGGCGGCGGTGGCGCTGAATTACGAGGCTTTCCGCGCATCGCTCAAGGCGATCGACGAGGATGCGCTTGCGGCGCGGCCCGCCTTCCGCCAAGTCGAGATCGGCGCGCAGTTGCGGGGCGAGCTTGTGGGCAGCGGGCTGTGGCAGGAGAACGCCGCGCGGCGCCTGCAGGATCCGCTGAGCTTCCGCTGCGTGCCGCAAGTGTTGGGCGGGCTCCTCCATGCCTATGAGCAGGCGAAGCTGGCGACGGAGATCGAGCTCGGCCACTCCGGCGACAATCCGGTCATCCTGCCTGAGGCCGAGCGGGTCGTCTCCAACGGTAATTTCGACCTGACCGCCTTCACGCTGACCTGGGAAAATCTCGGCCAGGCGCTGGCGCATTGCGCGGTCGGCACCGCCAACCGCTCGATGAAGCTGATGTCGCCGACGGTGGCGGAACTGCCGCGCTTCCTATCGGCCAGGGGCGGCAGCCGCCAGGGCTACGCGGAACTGCAGAAGCCGGTCGCAGCGCTCGAAGCGGAGATCCGCCACCTTGCCAATCCGATGTCGCTCAGCCCGCTGGCCATCTCGGACGGCGTCGAGGACCAGTCGTCGATGGCGCCGCGCGTGGTGGCGAAGACGGCAGGGATTATCGAGCGGCTGCGCTATCTGGTGGCGATGGAGCTGATCTTCGCCGCCACCGGCGTGGAGCTGCGCGGCGTGCTGGATTCGATGGGCGAAGGCCCGCGGCGCAGCTATGAAGCCGTGCGGGCGCTCGTCGCCCCGCTCGACGACGACCGCGAGATGAGCGCCGACATGGCGCGCGTCGCGCGCATGGTGGCGGGACCGCGGCTGTAGGGCAGGCCGAGAGACCCGCTCCTAAGCCTCAGTGGTAGTAGATGCCGCCGTCGACGTTGAGCGCCTGCCCGGTGACGAAGGCCGACAGGTCCGAGGCGAAGAACAGCACCGGTCCGATGATATCCTCGGGCGCGCCGAGGCGCTTCAGCGCCGCGACGTCCTCCCAATGGCGGATCGCGGCTTCGCTGCCCAGATTGTTCTTGCCCATCTCGGTCAGGATGATGCCGGGGCAGATCGCGTTGACGGTGACGCCGTCCATGCCGACCTCCTGCGCCAGCACGCGGGTCAGCGTGATCACCACCGCCTTGGTCGCCGCATAGTGGCCTTGCGTCGGCACGCCCTGGCGGCCGGCGATCGAGGCGATGTTGATCACCCTGCCCGACTTCCTGGCGCGCATATGCGGCAGCACCGCCTGGCACATCATCAGCACGCCCTTGGCGTTGACGTCGAAATGCGCGTCCCAATTGGCCTCGTCGAGATCCTGCAGCAGGCTGGGCTTGAGGATGCCGGCGTTGTTGACCAGCACGTCGATGCTGCCTGCCTCTTCAAGCAGGGCCTGCGCGGTCGCCTCGATGTCCTTCTTCTTGCTGACGTCCATCGTATAGACATAGGCCTTGCGGCCCGCGGCCTCGATCTCGCCCCTGGTCACGTCGAGTTCCGCCGCCTGCGACGGCAGATCGGTGATGGCGACATCGAAGCCGGCTTCGGCAAGCCCCTTCGCGAGCGCCCTGCCGATGCCGCGGCTGGCGCCGGTGACGAGAGCCGTCTTGCCCTTGGCTTCAGGAAGAATGGGCATGCTGCTTCCACCTTTGATGTCTTGACCGGAAGCGATTCATCGCCGCGACCGTGTCGTCGAATGAAACGAGTTTGCCGTCGGAACCGAGACCCATCGCCACCTTGGCGGCGACCGCGCTGGCAAAACGCGCGGACTGCCTGAGGTCCCAACCTCTGACGACGCCGACGATGATGCCCGCCGTGAAGGAATCGCCGCAGCCCGTTGTGTCGAAGACCTCGACCTCGAAGGCCGGCAGATGGAAATCCTCGCCATGTTCGGGCGAGACATGAACGCCGTCGGCGCCCAGCGTGATGATGCAGGTCTTCACGCCCCTCGCCTTGAAGAAGGCTGCGACGCGGGCCGGATCGCGGTCATGCGCCATCTCGCCGGCCTCGTCGATGCTCGGCACGAAATAGTCGATGTAGGGAAGGCACGGCTCGACCAGTTTCCAGGTCTCGGGCGTGGCTTGGATGAGATCGAAAGTGGTGACGCGGCCAAGTTCCTTGGCGCGCTTCAAGAGCCTGACGGTCGGCTCGCCGTCGAAGCGCTTGAGCAGGCCGGTGCCACCGACATGGACGACGGTCGCATCGAGCGCCACATCGAGATCGGCATCAGCGACTTCGAACAAGGTGGCGGTGCCGGGC
>NZ_RZSB01000531.1:0-4206 GCF_004023285.1 Mesorhizobium sp. M2A.F.Ca.ET.067.02.1.1 | reverse complement strand
TGGCACGGACGTGCTGTTGTTCAACGGATTGCTCGCGTATCTCGTCCAGAGCGGGAAGAGCGATACCGATTTCATCCGCGACAACACGTCGGGCTTCGACGCCGCGGCCGCGCTGGCCAGCGCCGATGCGCCGTCGATCGCACGTATTGCGAAGGGCTGCGGATTGGCGGCCGCCGATGTCCAGGCCTTCTACGATCTCTTCGCCGACACTGACCGGACCGTCACCGTCTACAGCCAGGGTGTGAACCAGTCGGCGCATGGAACCGACAAGGTCAACGCCATCATCAATTGCCATCTCGCCACCGGCCGCATCGGCAAGCCCGGCATGGGACCGTTCTCGGTCACCGGGCAGCCGAACGCCATGGGCGGCCGCGAGGTGGGTGGCCTGGCCAATCAGCTCGCCGCGCATATGGACTTCGCGGATGAAGCCAACATCGATCGTGTCTCCCGCTTCTGGAAGGCGCCCGACATCGCCCGCCGCGTCGGCCTGAAGGCGGTGGACATGTTCCAGGCGGTCGCCGACGGCCGCATCAAGGCGCTGTGGGTCATGGGCACCAATCCGGCGGTCTCCATGCCGGATGCTTCACGCGTGCGTGCCGCGCTCGCTAAATGCGATTTCGTCGTCGTTTCGGATGTCACCCGCACCGACACCACGCGCTGTGCCGACGTTCTGCTGCCGGCCGCTGGTTGGGGCGAGAAGGACGGCACGGTCACCAATTCGGAGCGGCGTATCTCGCGCCAGCGACCGTTCCTGCCGCCGGCGGGCGAGGCGAGAGCCGACTGGCGCATCGTCTGCGATGTCGCCGCCCGCATGGGCTTTGGCGATGCCTTCGCCTTCCGGGCGCCGGCCGAGATTTTCCGCGAGCATGCGGCGCTCTCCGCCTTCGAGAACGGGGGCGAGCGCCTGTTCGATCTCGGCGGCTTTGCTGATCTTACCGATGAAGACTATTCAACCTTCGCGCCGCGTCTTTGGCCCACGTCGGATCGAGGCGAGCACCAGACGAGATTGTTTGGCGACGGTCGTTTTCCGACGCCCGACGGCCGCGCGCGCTTCGTGGCGGTGCGGCAGGAGGCAACGGCCTTCAGCGTCGATGCCGACTATCCACTTGCCCTGAACACCGGCCGGGTTCGCGATCAGTGGCACACCATGACGCGCACCGGGAATGTGCCGCGTTTGATGGCTAACGTGCCGGAGCCGGCGGTCGATCTTCATCCGGCCGATGCGGCCGCGCGACACCTAAAGGATGGCGACCTCGCCCAGCTTTCAACCCGCTTCGGCTTCGTTCGGGCGAGAGTACGCGTGGCCGACTCGCAGCGGCGTGGCCATGCTTTCCTGCCCATGCACTGGAGCGGACAGTTCGCGGCCAGGGCCGCGGCCGGTCTGCTGTCCTCGCCGGTCACCGATCCGCATTCCGGCCAACCGGAGCTCAAGCATGTTCCAGTCAGGATCGTGCGGGAAGAGACCGGCTGGGCCGGCGTGCTCATCACACGCCGTGATCTGCGGCCGACAGGTTTCGTCCACTGGAGCCGGCATGCGGTCGATGGCGGCTGGGTCTATGAACTGACTGGAACCGAGCCGCCGGACCAGGGGATCCTCCTGGCGCGCAAGCTGCTGGGCGTCAAACGGCGGGACCAGTTGCTCGAATACACCGATCGCCGCGGGCTCGCCTATCGCGCGGCGGCCATCGACGATGGCGGCGCCATGGCCGAGGCCTTGCTGGTCGCCGCTCCAGACCAACTGCCGGCGCGCGACTGGCTGGTGTCCCTGCTCGCCACGCGCCAGAAGCTGTCGACAACAGATCGCCATGCGCTTCTATCCGGCCGCTCGCCCGTGCCCATGCCTGCCATTGGGCGGGTCGTGTGCGCATGCTTCCATGTCGGCGCCAACCAAATCGCGTCCGCGGTCGCCACCGGATGCGACAGCCTCGAAGCGATCGGTTCGATGCTACGCGCCGGCACCAATTGCGGCTCCTGCCGCTCCGAGATCCGGGCGATCATCGGCGCCCGCCAGGTGCAAGCGGCGGAGTGAGCCGTGCGCCGGCGCTACCGGTCTTCGACGATCCGCAGATAGGCCGCCGTCACGAACAGCACGATGAAGCCGAACAGGATGCGGCGGCCGCCTTCGGGCATCTGCAGAATGGTGAGCAGCGTCGTCAGCACGGTCAGGATCAGCGCGCCGATGATGGTGCCGGTATAGCCGCCGCGACCGCCGAAGATCGAGGTGCCGCCGATGACGGCGGCGGCCACCGAAGGCAGCACCAGCGGCTCGGCGAGCGACAGCGAAGGCGCCTTGATCAGGCCGATATAGAGCAGGCCGGTGATGCCGGCGAGCAGGCTGGAAAGGACGTAGAGCGCCGTGATCACCTGCCAGTAGCGGACGCCGGACAGGCGCGCGGCGCGCTCATTGTCGCCGACGGAATAGAGCAGGCGGCCGAAGCCGGTACGGTTCAGCATGAAGACGATCAGCACGGCCACCGGCACGAACAGGAGAAGCGCATTGGGAAAACCGTAGGTGAGGCCGGTGCCCAGCCAGTTGAGGAAATCCGGGATTTTCGCGCCCGACGCGATCACGGTGCGCTGGTAGACCTGCAGGAAGCCGGTGCCGATCAGGCTGGTGCCGAGCGTCATGATCAGCGGATGCACCCGGAACACGCCGACGCCGATGCCGTTGACGAGGCCGATCAGCACGGCGGGCAGCATGGCCAGCAGGAAAGCCACAGCCGGATCCTGGTTGACGATCTGGGTGGCCATGATGAAGGCGCTCATCGTCGCCACCGTGCCGACGGAAAGGTCGATGCCGCCGGTCAGCATGGTCATGGTCTGGCAGCCGGCGAGGATCGCCAGCGGAATGGCGAACTTCGCCGTGTTGGCGAGCCAGCGCTCGTTGACGATGCCGGGGCGCAGGATCTGCAGGATCACCACGAGAATGATCAAGAGGATGATCAAAGGGATCAGCGGCCGGTCCGCCATGAAGCGCTTCAGGCGGCGGCCGAACGAGACGGGCCGGGGCATGGTCGCGATGTCGGTCATGGCGTTGCTCCTGCCGGACGGCTCCGCATGGTGATGAAGGCGCCGAACATCACGACCGCGACCATGATCAAACCTTCGATGATGGCGGTGACGTTCGGATCGATGGCCAGAAGCGTCAGGTCGGTGCGCACCAGCCGCAGCACGAAGACGGCGATGATCGGCCCGAGCAGGCCGCCCTTGCCGCCGCCGAGCGCGACGCCGCCCAGCACCACCGCGGCGACGCTGGCGAGCAGATAAGGCCCGGGTATCGGCGCGCCGATGCCGGTGCTGATGGTGAGCGACAGGCCGCCGAGCGCCGCAAACAGACCGGAGAGCGCATAGGCGATGATCCTGGTGCGGGCCACCGGCACGCCGCTGCGAAAGGCAGCGAGCTCGTTGCTGCCGATGGCGTAGATGGAGAGGCCGAGGCGCGAGCGCCTGAGCGGAATCCACACGATGCAGAGACAGACGACGAGCAGCACCAGCGCCTTCGGGACCCAGGCGTCGGCCCAATCGGGCAGACCGGGGACCGGCACCGTGCCGATGACGCTGGCCTTCAGCCATTCGGCGGCCGCGCCTCCGGGAGCGCCGAGCACGAGGAGCGCCGCGCCCTGCAGCACGAACAGCATGGCAAGCGTGACGACGATGTCGGGCACCCGGGTGACGACAATGAGGATACCGTTCAGCGCGCCGAGGACCAGCCCCATGGCCAGCACGAAGGGCACGACGAAGAGCGCATATTCCTCGCTGGCGCCGTTCATCATCGAGGCTGCGGTGACGCTGGTCAGCGCCATCATGGCGGCGACCGAAAGGTCGATGCCGCCGGCGATGACGACGACGGTCTGAGCGGCGACGGCGAAGGCGTAAGGCAGGACCGCCCGCGCCAGCGAGCCGAAGTCGCCGCTGCCATAGCCGGGCTGGATCAGCTTGGTGACGACGAAGAGGAAGATCAGCAGGGCAAAGAGGCCGGCGACCCAGCCCTGGTTGCGGAGGAAGCGGCTCATGGCGCGACCTCCGCATCGGAAGCGGGTTTGACCTCGGCAAGGATGCCGACATCGGCCCTGGCGCCGCGCGGCAGGCCGTAAGCTGCGCGCATCAATGCCGCTTCATCGGCCTCTTCCACCGGGAAGGTGTCGACGACACGGCCGCCGAAGATCACGATGACACGGTCGCAGACGCGCTGCACCTCCTCCATTT
>NZ_RZSB01000530.1:0-4213 GCF_004023285.1 Mesorhizobium sp. M2A.F.Ca.ET.067.02.1.1 | reverse complement strand
ACCCGCAGGACGACACGGATCCGATGCAGCTGTTCAGCGCCGGCAAGGCGGCCGGGCAATTGCAGCCGGCCGGCCAGGACATCAACTATGTCGGCAGCTTCGGCGATCTGGAGATCAATGCCGACGCTATCGAGGGACGCGTGCTGCCGGCGCTGGACGGCAGCGGCGACGTGACGCTGAAGAACGGCGTGGCGCTGATCGCGGCCCCCCCGAAAAGCCTGCGCGGCCAGTCGATCGAGATCGCCAGGCTCGACCTGTCGTCGGGTACGGCGCGCATCACCGTATCAGGACCGGTCTCCGTCGATGCGGAAGGACTGGTCGACGGGGACCTGATGATCAAGCTCAGGGACCCGAAAGCGGTGGCGGCCATCCTTGCCGGGGCGGTTCCCGAGCATAAAAGCGAAATCGAGCAGGGTTTTGCCGCCCTGGCCATGCTCGGGAAGGAACCGTCGATGCCGCTGAAGATCGTCAAGGGTAAGGCTTCGCTCGGCTTCATTCCGCTCGGCAAGATCAAGCCGCTCGAGTAACACGATGATGGCGAAGCCGGTCAGACTGCTCAGCGTCGGCGCCTTCACCCTCGACACCATTCTCCGAGTCGAGACGCTGCCCGCGCATCAGGGCAAGTTCATCGCCAGCGACGGCGTCCAGATCGCTTCCGGCATGGCGACGAGCGCCGCCTGCGCCGCGCATCGCCTCGGCGCCGAGGTCTCGCTATGGGCAAGCGCGGGCGACGATCCGGTCGGCGACCAGCTGATTGCCGACATCAAGGCCGAAGGCATCGACTGCAGCCTTATCCGCCGGGTTCCCGGCGCGCGTTCGGCGCTGGCCGCGATCATGGTCGATGCGCATGGCGAGCGCATCATCGCCCCCTTCTACGACAAGAAGGCGCAGGCCGATCCTGAAATGCTGCCGCTCGCCGACCTCTCCGGCTTCGACGCCGTTCTGGTCGATGTCCGCTGGCCGGGCGCCGCGGCGCTCGCCTTGAGCGCGGCCAGATCGATCGGCCGTCCGGCGATCCTGGATGCCGATACAGCACCCGTCGAGGTGCTGGAGCAGCTTCTGCCGTTGGCCTCCCATATCGTCGCATCCGAGCCTGCGGCGCGCATCGTCTGCGGCCATGCGCTCGACCCGGAAAGCGCTTGCGCCGACCTCGGCTCGCGCACCGATGCCTTTGTCGCGGTGACCGGCGGCGCCGCTGGAACCTGGTGGCACGACCGGGCGACCGGACGCGTGCGCCATGTCGAGGCACCGAAGGTCAAGGCGGTGGATACGCTCGCCGCCGGCGACGTTTTCCACGGCGCCTTTGCCGTCGGCCTCGCCGAGGCCATGCCGATGGAAAAGGCCCTGCGCTTCGCCAGCGCCGCAGCCGCGCTCAAATGCCTGCGCTTCGGCGGCAGGCTGGGCGCGCCGGACAGAGCCGAGACGCTCGCCATGATTGCGGCGCACTGGCCGCCAGTCCGAGGAGGCAAAGGGAGCTGAGATCAGGTCAGGCCGAGTCGAGAATGGTGGCTTCCGAGAACCGGAGCGGAGCGTACTGCACCGGAAGCGCAGGAAGCCGGCATTCGCAGGCCGGCCTCACCTGAATATCAGTTCCCTTTGGGATGCTCGACCGCCTGCCGGCCAAAATCCGGCACATCGATATCCTGGCCGGCCTCGATGATCGAGCGGCGGATGGCGCGCGTGCGGGTGAAGAGATCGAACAGCTTCTCGCCGTCGCCCCAGCGGATCGCCCGCTGCAGCGAGGCCAGATCTTCCGAGAAACGCGCCAGCATCTCCAGGATCGCGTCCTTGTTGTGCAGGCACACGTCCCGCCACATCGTCGGATCGGAGGCAGCAAGGCGGGTGAAATCGCGGAAACCGGAGGCGGAATATTTGATGACCTCGCTCTTGGTCACCGCTTCCAGATCGTCCGCCGTGCCGACGATGTTGTAGGCGATGATATGCGGCAGGTGCGACACGATCGCCAAGGTCATGTCGTGATGCTGCGGGTCCATCGTATCGATGTTGGAGCCGCAGCGCCGCCAGAATTCCGAGAGCGTCTCGAGCGCGGCGGGATCGGTGCCCGGCAGCGGCGTGAAGATGCACCAGCGGTTCTCGAAGAGATCGGCAAAGCCCGCATCGGGTCCGGACTTTTCCGTGCCGGCCAGCGGATGTCCGGGAATGAAGTGCACGCCTTCCGGCACGTGCGGCTCGATCTGCGCGATGACGGAAGCCTTGGTCGAGCCGACATCGGTGAGGATGGCGCCCTTCTTCAGCGCCGGCGCGATCTCGGCCGCGACCTCGCCGGACGAGCCGACCGGGACCGAGACGATGATGAGATCGGCATCGCGCACCGCTTCTTTTGCCTCCGTCGTGTAGGAATCGCCAAGGCCCAACTCCTCGGCGCGCTTCAGCGTCGATGCGCTGCGCGTCGCGATGGCGATATGACGCGCCAGGCCTTCACGGCGGATGACGCGGGCGAGCGACGAGCCGATCAGGCCGATGCCGACCAGCGCTATTTTCTCGAACATCGGTGATGCCATGGCGTTCTAGCTTTTCAGGAAGGTCTTGAGCGCATCGATCACGCCGCGGTTGGCTTCCTCGGTGCCGACGCTCATGCGCAGCGCGTTGGGGAAGCCGTAGCCGGTGACGCGGCGCAGGATATAGCCGCGCGCGCTCAGGTAATCGTCCGCGGCCGCAGCCGAATGCTTCTTGTCGTCGGGAAAATGGATCAGCACGAAATTGCCGACGCTGGGCGTGACGCGCAGGCCGAGCCCGGTCAGCTCCGCGCTGAGCCATGTCAGCCATTTCTCGTTATGCGTCACGCTGCGCTCGATATGGGCGCGGTCGCGAATCGAGGCGATGCCGGCCTCTATCGCGGTGGCATTGACGTTGAAGGGGCCGCGAATACGGTTGATGGCATCGACGATATGCGCCGGCCCGTACATCCAGCCCACGCGCGCGCCGCCAAGGCCGAACTTGGAGAAGGTGCGTGTCATCACCACGTTCTCGGCGCTGCCGGCAAGCTCGATGCCGGCTTCGTAGTCGTTGCGCCGCACATATTCGGCGTAAGCCGCATCAAGCACCAGAAGCACGTTCTTCGGCAGGCCGGCATGCAGCCGCCGCACCTCGCTGAACGGCAGGTAGGTGCCGGTCGGATTGTTCGGATTGGCAAGGAACACGATACGCGTCTTGGGCGTAACCGCGGCGAGGATCGCGTCGACATCGGCGCGCTCGTCGGTTTCCTTCACCGCCACCGGCTTGGCGCCCGTCGCCTGGATGTAGATCTTGTAGACCATGAAGGCGTGTTCGGTGAACACGGCCTCGTCGCCCGGCGCGAGATAGGTCTGCGCCAGAAGCCCCAGGATCTCGTCCGAGCCGTTGGAGCAGATGATGTTCGCAGGGTTCAGCCCATGCACCTCGCCGATCGCCTCGCGCAGCCGCCGCGCCGTGCCGTCGGGATAGACGTCGAGCTTCGCCGCCACCTCGCGCGCGGCCTCGATCGCCTTCGGCGAAGGCCCCAGGGGATTTTCGTTCGACGACAGCTTGTAGACTTTCGTCACGCCGGCCGGCGCGGTGCTTTTTCCCGGCACATAGGCCTCGATGTCCATGATGCCCGCGCGGGGCGTCGGACGGGGCTGATCCTGCTTCATGTCACAAATCCGTCGAGAAGGCCTCAAGGCCGCAGCGGAAATACAGGCCACGGGCTGCAATGTCGAGTGCTGGCGCTTGCGGCAGCCCCTGTCGGCATGGAGGCTACCCCCGTTGACGAACAGCGGCTCCGGTCCTAGAAGGTCAGCCAGACTTCCGTGGTGATTTGGCCGGTCGGCTTGCAGCCACGTTAAACAACTCGCTAAAGGGCCGTTTGCAACCTGTAACCGGCTTTGCGACGGCAAGCCGGTTTTTTGTTGTCCGCCGCCGGCCGGACACCGCGTGGTGTCGAGACCGATGCGGGACAGGATCGAGGACGGGCATGGCCGCTCAGCGCGCTGCAAGAACCAACGACGAGGCCGACCATCCGTCGAGCCCGGTGCTGCAGTTCGGCCCCGACAAGCCGCTGAAGCTCGACGCCGGCACGCTGCTCTCGCCTTTCCAGATCGCCTACCAGACCTACGGCAGCTTGAACGACGCGCGCTCCAACGCCATTCTCGTCTGCCATGCCCTGACTGGCGACCAGCACGTCGCCAACACCAATCCGGTGACCGGCAAGCCGGGCTGGTGGGAAGTGCTGATC
>NZ_RZSB01000052.1:0-16262 GCF_004023285.1 Mesorhizobium sp. M2A.F.Ca.ET.067.02.1.1 | reverse complement strand
TCCTCGCCGAATGCAGCGTGCCGCTGCCGGCCATCCTGATGGTCAATCCCGGCGCCTTCGCCGAGGCGGAACGGCGCGCAGTCGATCCGTCCAAGCTGCAGCATTCCGACGCCACGTCCATCGTGGCCGAAGGCAAGGTGCGTCTCGTCGGCGTCGACGTTCCCAACTATGACAGCGTCGACCTCACGACGGCCGAGCGGATCGTCTGCGTCGGCCGCGGCATCGGCGACGAGGCCAGCATCGACATCGCGCGTGGGCTCGCGGATATCCTTGGCGCGGAGATCGCCGGCAGCCGCCCGGTGGTGGACAGCGGCTGGCTGCCCAAGGTGCGGCAGGTCGGCAAATCCGGCCAGAAGGTGAAGCCGAAGCTCTACCTGGCGCTCGGCGTCTCCGGCGCCCCGGAACATCTCGAAGGCATGTCGAAGTCGGACCTCATCATCGCCGTGAACACAGACCCCAAGGCGCCGATCTTCAATGTCGCGCATTTCGGCGCGACCTGCGACCTGTTCGATCTCGTCGCCAATCTGAGCGAGCGGCTGCAGCCCGGCCGCTGATATGAGCGAAACGCCTATACTGTGGATCGTCACGCTGGCGGCCGTCGCGCTGACGTTCTGGCGCTCCCGCCGCTACATCGCCGCGCTGGTGCAGGCGCCGGGCGCAAGCCGCTTCGACCAGCCCTGGCGCCGCCTGGAAGGTGTGGCCATCGCGCTTGGCCTGCATCGCAAGATGCTGCGCAAGCCGCTCTCCGGGATACTGCACGCGCTGATCTTCGTTTCGTTCTTTGTCCTGTTCACCGTCACGGTCGAGGCGTTCGGCTCACGCCTGTTTCCCGGCTTTTCACTCGCGCCAGTTGGCGGCGACAGCTGGATCGCCTTGCTCCAGGATTTGTTCGCGGTGCTGATGCTGCTGGGTCTCGGCCTGGCCGTCTACCAGCGCTATATCCTGAAGCCGGCGCGGTTCAGGGGTTCGAGCGGAACCGATGCGGCGATCATTTATGTGCTCATCCTGCTCATCGTCTCATCCCTGCTGATCGAGGCCGGCGCACGGATCCTCGGCGGTGCCGACGGCTCATGGCGGCCGGTCGCGTCGCTTATAGCCGATCTGCTCCGTGCGTTGAGCTTTCCCGCCGATCCGGCGGAGCGGATCGCCTATTGGGTCCATATCGGCGCCATCCTCGCCTTCCTGATCTATATTCCAGGCTCGAAGCATCGGCACATGTTCCTGGCCGCGCCGAACATCTATTTTCGCAACCTCGAAGCGGCCGGGACCGCGCCCGCCGTGCCTCCCGATCGCGAGAGTCCGGGCGTGGCTTCGCTCGCCCAGTTCGACTGGAAGCAGCAGCTCGACCTCTTGTCCTGCACCGAGTGCGGACGCTGCCAGGCGGTCTGCCCGGCCTATGCCTCGGGCTTGCCTCTCAGCCCGAAGATGCTGATCACCGATATGCGCGACGCGCTGGCGAACGACGCGTCGGTTCCTCTGGTCGGCGGAGTGATCGCCGAAGAGACGCTCTGGGCCTGCACGACCTGCCGCGCCTGCATGGAGGCCTGTCCGGTCGAGATCGAGCATCTGCCCAAGATCAACGACATGCGGCGCCATCTGGTCGATGAAGGTCATGTCAGCCCCATGCTCCAGGACGCGCTGTCGAACCTCACGCGCCTCGGGAACTCGATGGGCAAACCGTCGAAGATGCGGGCGCGCTGGACCAAGGAACTCGGCTTCCCGGTCAAGGACGCGCGCAGCGAACCGGTCGACGTGTTGTGGTTCGTCGGCGACTACGCATCCTACGACCCGCGCGTCCAGGACGTGACCCGCAAGGTCGCCGAGCTTTTCACGGCCGCCGGCGTCGATTTCGGCATTCTCTTCGATGCCGAGCGCAACAGCGGCAACGACGTGAGGCGCGCCGGCGAGGAAGGCCTGTTCGAAACACTTGCCCAATCCAACATCGACGCGATCCGCGCCTGCAGCTTCAACCGCATCGTCACCACGGATCCGCACAGCCTCAACGCGCTGAAGAACGACTACCGCCATTTTGGCGGCGCGTTCGAGGTGCTTCACTACACGGCGCTGCTTGCCGAACTGGTGGCGGCGGGCAGGCTTGATATTGCCCCGGCCGACGGCGCCACGGTGACCTATCACGATCCCTGCTATCTCGGTCGCTACAATGGCGGATTCGACGCGCCGCGTGACCTGATCAGAGCGGCGGGCTATACGCTGCACGACATGCCGCGCTGCCGCGAGAATTCCTTCTGCTGCGGCGCCGGCGGCGGTCGCATCTGGCAGGGCGACGACGGCGTCAAGGAACGCCCCAGCGAAAACCGCATCCGCGAGGCGCTTGGCCTGGGCGTCGGAATCTTCGTCGTCGCCTGCCCCAAGGACAAGGTCATGTACACCGCCGCCACCGACGCGCTTGGCGTGGCAAGCAGTTTGAGGATCCTCGACGTGGCCGAGTTGATCAACCTGCGCGAGGCATCTCGTGCCTGACGGTTTTCTGGATTGCTGGCGGAGCCGGCATTCCGGCACCGCTCGATGCCGGAGACGGGAAGTGCTGCGTAGTCGGGATGAACTTTGGGCAAGTCTGCTACCTGTGTGGCTCACAACGTCCGCTTTCAGGCTGCGGGGACTGCGCCTAACATCAGCAGGAGGCGCAAAGCGGTCATCCGTGGCTGTGTAACAAACTGGGTAACCAGCCATAAGAAAATTCCAATAATTTCAATGGTTTAAACAAGAACTCGAAAGAGGCTCTCTCCGCCATCGCTGTTGCTACGATGTTGAATCGCCTGCAGATTTCGCAACCCTAGTCTTCAAGGCCCGCATTTTACCCCACATTTTGAACAGGATGTGGCGGCTTATTGAGCGACCGAAGAGGACAAAGCATATGAGATCAAATCATCGCGGGACATGCCGGGCCCGAAACCCCGGAAGGACAAAGAGCGGGATACCCGGGAGGCGGAGGCCAAACGCCCGACAAGACCAATGACCGGGACCGCGACCTCGTCCACGGTGATGGTCAAACCTCCGGGATAAAGTCTGAGCAGGGCGTGGCCTCAAAATAGTCAAAGACAGCCACGGCAGGCTTGCCCGGGTAGAAAGCGTTGTTTGCCCGCTTTGAGGCCTTACCGCTCGCGGGCTAGACTGGCTCAATGATTTTCAAACTAACGTTTCTTGGCACCTCGGCCAGCGTACCCTCTGCCGAGCGAAATCACCCTGCCCTGCTCATCGAGGCCGGAGGCCACCGAATTCTGGTTGATTGCGGGGAAGGCACGCAGCGCCAGCTGCTGCGCAGCGGCGCCGGCTTCAGGCGGCTTCATCGCCTGTTGCTCACGCATGCCCATTTCGACCATATCCTTGGAATCCCCGGCCTGTTCTCGACACTCCGGTTGCGGCAAAGTGACGATCTCCTGACCGTCCACGGAGGCTCGGACACCCTGGACCTCGTTGTGCGCATGCTCGCTGGTCTGTGGGGTGAAGGACGAGCGCCGATCCCACTAAAGCTCGAGCCGCTGACGCCCGGCCGGTTTTTCGACGCGGACGAATTCATGATCGACTGCTTTCAGGTTCGTCACCGCGACACCGATAGCTACGGCTTCGTGCTCGAGACTCCACCGCGCCGCCACCTTCGCGCCGAGCACCTCACGTCTCTGGGCGTGCCAGACCGTCCAATCAGGAAAGAACTGGTAGAAGGCCGGTCTATAACCCTCGTCGATGGCCGAACAGTTGCTCCCGAAGATGTATTAGGCCCGCTGGAAGCAGGCAAGAAGCTGGTCATCATCGGCGATACGGAGTCGACCGATGATCTCGCGGACCATGTCCGCGGCGCCGACCTTCTGGTGATCGAGGCCACCTTCCTGGAACGGGATGCGACCATGGCCCGCGACTATGGTCATCTCACGGCCGCGCAGGCGTCATCCCTGGCAGCGATGAGCGACGTGAAGCAGCTCGTTCTTACGCATATCTCTGGTCGATATGCCGACGAAGAAATACTCGCGGAAGCCGTGCGGACATTTCCGAACAGCCGTATTGCGGCTGATCTCGATGTGCTCACCATATAATGGCCGACGATGAAATTCAGGTTAGGCATCATTTCTGACACGCACGGCCTATTGAGGCCTGAGGCGGAACGACGCTTGGCCGGGGTAAACCACATCATCCATGGCGGAGACATTGGCAGTCCTGACGTTATTTCCGGGCTTCAGCAGATCGCACCGGTTACCGCGATCAGAGGCAACGTGGATACGGCCCGGTGGGCTTCGACCTACGCCGATACGGCGTTAGTGCGGCTGGCAGGCCGAACCTTCTACGTCCTTCATGATCTCAAGGCGCTTCAGGTCTCACCAGCGGCACTCGGCATCGACATGGTCGTGTCGGGTCACTCCCATGTGCCAAAACTCAAAACCGTTGACGGTGTGCTCTACCTTAATCCGGGCAGCGCCGGTCACCGTCGTTTTAAGTTGCCGATCACGCTTGCGACGGTTGATATCACGCCTGACGGTCTACAGCCGGCTATTCACGATCTAAGTAGCGGCTAAGGCGCGGGCTCAAGGCGGTCGGGTGCCAAGCGGGACGCATCGGCCGAATGAACGCCCGCGCGCGATCAATCATGCGGCGCGGGCCAGATGCGGCCAATGCGTCACAGCCGATCGACGTGCTCGGGTTCGAAATCACCCGGCGGAACCTTTCCTGCCCAGCCTGACGGGGTTACGCTGGTTAGCAAATCAGCCTTCCTGAGAGGCTGCTGCCAAGCCGGCAGGTCATCCCAAAAGTGTCTTCACGTTGTAACCTCCCAATTGCAACCTGCATCGACGCGCTAGGGAATATGCGCCAACCGGGCGAGATTTGAGTTGGTAGGTCCCGCTGCCGGTTAAGAAGGCGTCCGGGAGTCTCGTTTGGAAGCAGCCAACGGTCTTGCCGCCTTAGGGACAACGCACAGGGTATTCACCTCAGTGACTCAGCCCCACCAGCGCGATGTCAGCTTTCGGGAACCAACGAACGCATTTGCTAATGGATCATCTTTTTACAGGCACTGCCGAATCGGCGCCCGCGGCTGTGATCTGCATGTGATGGCCCCGGCATCGCGGACGGTGCAAACAAGGTCCGTCGGCTCTACCTCGGCCATCAGTTTGCGGACTATATCGAACGCGCTTTTCATGGCCTCGCCTTGGCTCTTGAGAGAGGTTCCGTGCGCATCACGATAGACATCCCCGCCTTAGTAGTAGTCGGCCGGCGGAGCTTGCGATTCTTCTTAAAGGGATCGACTAAAGCGCTCCCGAGGCGTGTCCGGAGGCCTGCGCTCGCCGGCTGAAATCGGTCCGCCGAATGCTCCGGAAAAGCCTGGAACCCATAGGTCCTGGGCCATGTTGATCGATCTCGCGAATCTGCCTCCCGACGCGCAGCTTTTGCAGCGTCTCGAGCGCGACATGGCTGCAGCGGTCGAGAGCCGCGACGGCTGCGAGCGCAGAGCCCAATAGAGGCGCTTCATTGCCAAAATTGAATGGGAATACACACGGCAAGATCAGCCACCCAGCGATTGCAAAAGACGCCAGTTTACCATATCCATTGCGCCCGTTATGATGCCGGTGACCACGGGTTGCGCTGATGGGGACCTACCTTCGAACCAGGCGCGGGTAGACGGCGTGGTGCATAATCCTTTGGTTTCAATCGTGGTTGCCGCGCACAACGCCGAAGTGACGCTAGCGCGTGCACTCGATTGCCTTCTGAGTCAGAAAATAGAGAATTGGGAGGCGATCATCGTTGACGACGCCTCCACGGACCGCACCCCCGCGATCGCCGCCCGTTATGCGGAGCACGATAGCCGTTTTCGGGCATTGAGGTCTTGTGCGAATAGCGCCGCCGGCGCGCGCAATAGCGGGATTGCGACAGCGCGCGGAAACTGGCTCATGTTTCTTGATGCGGACGATTGGGTGGATGCCAGCTTCCTGTCGAAGATGCTGGCCGCACTGGAAACCGCCCCCGATGCAGTGGCCGGCTATTGCGGTTCCCAGCGCGTGATGCCCGATGGCGAACTCACCGCGTCTAACATCCCAACGGAGGTTGCGATCCAGCCCTTCGAAACATTCGCCCGACGGTGTGCCATACCAACCAACGCACTCCTGGTCGATCGGCAGACAATTGTCGAATTGGGCGGTTTCGATGTGTCGCTGCGTACCTGCGAGAACTGGGATCTGTGGCAGCGCGTCGCACGTCTAGGCAGAAATTGGGTGATGGTCGACGAGCCGCTGGCTTTCTATCAGGCCAGCCCCAACTCGCTCTCGGGTAATTCGAGGCAGGTGCTGGCAGATGCGGAAATCGTGATCGCCCGCGGTTTTTCTCCTGATCCCAGGGTCAAACATCCGGCATCGGCTCACGCCAATGGAGCGGTCGAGACGATCGGCCGCTCCGCATCTGAAGCCCTCGCGTGGTTCGCGTTGTGGAACGCCGCGTCGGATTGCGGCAGCGGCTCGCGTTCGATCGACCCGCAATCCCTGCGCGCGCTCCCCGCGCAACGCAAGTGGGCGCGACAGATCGCCGAGGTAGCCTTGGATGGCGTTATGGCAGGAAGCCTGTCGGCGCCGGCGCAATTGGCTGCCAGATGGGACAGGTTCGGCGGCGCCCTCACCGGGTTGATCACCAGGCTCGGAAAGGTTTGGGAAAATTCCGTCGCGGCTCGCCGCGTCCAGTATCACCTCGAACAGATGCTTCTCGACTTCGACGATCTCGCCGCGCCGCGACGGCTGGCGCTGACACTTGGACTTCGGGTCGATGCTCGAAATCCAGCCGCGACCGAACTTCCGGAAGGAATCGATCAAATCTATGCCTGGCTGATGCGGGATGCCCAGATCGAGGCTCGCGTGCAGTTTGGCGTGCTCGGGACCGTGGCAAGGCATCACTGGATTGAATTGACCGCAAATGTCGTGGCGCCGGACCAACTGACACGCGGGTCAGATCCGGACAGCCACTTCGGCAAACTCGAGCGATTGGCCGCGAAAGCGGTGGAGCTGGTACGGTGGAACGCCCAACCCACCGAGCCGCCTCCAGCGCCGCGCCATGCACGGGCCGCGGATGGGCGCGACAACGATCGCACGTCGTTCTGGAATGGCTATTTCGCGATCGAGGATCCCTGGAACTACGGTTCGTCCTATGAGCAGGAAAAATATGAGCGGCAGCTCGAAATTCTCCCTGCCGGCCACATCGACCGAGCGCTTGAACTGGCCTGCGCTGAGGGCCATTTCACGCGACAGCTCTCGCCGCGCGTGGGTCATCTGACCGCAACCGACATCTCCGCCATAGCCATCGAGCGAGCGCGCGAACGGTGCAGCGATCAGTCTAATGTTGAATTCGGCGTGCTGGATTTCGATGCGGACACGCTGCCGGGCGGGATGGATCTGATCTTTTGTTCGGAAGTGCTCTACTACCTGGATGATCTGGATGAGTTGCGGCGCATCGCTAACAAAATTGTCGAGGCGTTGGCGCCTGGCGGCAGTTTTGTCACCGCGCACGCATTCGTGCTGCGCGACGATCCGAAAAGGACGGGCTTCGACTGGAACACATTCGGTGCGCAAGCGATCTCGGAGACGCTGTCGGCAACCGAGGGCCTCGTCCTCGAGCAGTCAATCCAGACCGAACTCTATCGCATAGACCGTTTCCGCCGCCTGTCGCCGGGCGAGGTGGCGACCGAACCGAGGATTGACCATTTGCCGGTCCGCGCCCGAGTCGAAATCGGGGTCGCGCGAAAAGTCGTCTGGGGGGGGGCGCGGGCCTTGCGCCGCGACGTCGCCCGCAGCGAGCGGCGGCCGCATATCCCAGTCCTCATGTATCACAGCGTCGCCGATGATGGTCCGGCCGGGCTTGCCCGTTTTCGGCTCACGCCCGCCGCGTTCGCCAGTCAGATGGCATGGCTGCGCGCCAATGGCTTTCACGCGATTGGGTCCGAGCAGTTGGAACAGTCCATCGCCAACCGCCAGCCCTTTGTTGGCCGCCCGGTGCTCATCACCTTCGATGACGGCTTCCAGAACTTTGCCGACCATGCCTGGCCGATCTTGCGCGCGAACGACTTGACGGCAGAGGTGTTCCTGGTGACGGACTTGGTGGGTGAAAGTGCAAGATGGGACGCCGACAGCGGCCCGCCGACGCCGCTTATGGACGCCGCGACGGTGCGAAGCCTCGCCAGCGAAGGTGCGTTGTTCGGAAGCCATCTGGCGACGCATCGCGCGATCGACGGTCTGTCGAGCTCTGACCTTGCCGCCGAACTCCTGCGTTCTCGTATGTTCGTCGAACGGTGGACCGGTCGCACAACCACGGCGTTCGCGGCACCCTACTCCGTCACCGACCGACGGCTTGGCCGGTTGGCCAGAGAGTGCGGCTATCGGATCGGCTTCGGCGGCAAACACGGGCCGGCGCACCTCGACTGCGATCCCATCGATCTTCCGCGCATCGAGATTCGCGGGGATCGCTCGCTCGATGACTTTGTTGCCGTTCTCGAGGCCGCGCTCGAATGAACAAATTGCTTCCGCTTTTTGTTTGGTGTCCCGCCCGACTGCCTCGTTCGCAAGTCTATTGGGCGACTTGGGACACGGCTGACATCAGCTCCCGCGGGCTTGGTGCCGCGAACATGTATCGCCCACCCTCCGGAACTTCCGTGAAGCTCCAGCGGACGATCCCCTGCCGGTCCAGTAGGAACTGGC
Source organism: Mesorhizobium sp. M2A.F.Ca.ET.067.02.1.1 (assembly GCF_004023285.1). Lineage (NCBI taxonomy): Bacteria > Pseudomonadati > Pseudomonadota > Alphaproteobacteria > Hyphomicrobiales > Phyllobacteriaceae > Mesorhizobium > Mesorhizobium sp. M2A.F.Ca.ET.067.02.1.1. Next base: position 7,584 of record NZ_RZSB01000052.1, on the reverse strand, counting down.
CGATCAGTTGTCCGTGTCCCGTCGCCATCATCTGCTCGTCGGCTTCGGTCACTTCGTAGTGGTCTTTATTGTCGAGAAACTCGCTGGCCGCAAAAGGATCCATGGGACCGGGCAACTCGCCTGGTATGTTGACCCGCATATCCTTTGCCGCTGCCATCGAGACCTTGTACGGCCAGTTGGTCTCGTCTTGGGTGAATTCGAGATTGGGCAGTCCAAAGGCACGATGCGAAGCGCGTTCGGGGTCGGAAGCCGCAAGCAGATTCGGCATCGGGTGGTAACGGAAATAGAGACGTGCCCGCTCGATCGGCGTGTTGACCACCGTCAGGCTTCCCACGCCCTTTTCGCGCAGCTCCGGATCAAGCCGCGCCTGGGCGGCGATATGGCGCCGGCAGAACGCGCAATGCAGACCTCGGAAAAGGCCGACCAAGACCGGTTTTTGTCCGCGAAAATCGTCGAGCGCGATCTTGCCTTCCTGGGTTATGGCGTCGAGTACCACGTTCGGCGCACGATCGCCTGGTTGAAGCGGTATCAAGTCAATGCGCGCTGACATTGCCAACCTCCCAACCCGGCTAGTCGAGAAAAGGCAGCACCACAAGCCCTTCCGGGTCGAGCCCGTGCTGGGCGCATATACCCTGCGCCAGGGAAAAGTAGCGTTCGGCCTCGGCCAGATTGTCGAGGTCGAGATTGAGCGTTGCGAGACCATCATAGCACGGAAACAGCAGTTGCGGCTCGCCCGTTTCGCGAGCTACGTCCAGCGCTTCGTGGAATAAGCCAATCGCGAGTTCCGGACGGCCGTTGCACTGGTGGATCTGCCCAAGCACTATCAACGGTACGGACAGGTGCTCGCGCTGGTCGAGCGCCCGGTCGATCTCGATGGCCTTCTCGGCGGCCGGCACGCCCTCCGTCGGACAGCGATCCGTGAAAGTACAGCAAGCGACCGCCAGATTGGCGAGGAGGCGCGCCTGGTATCCCAAATCACCAATACGGCGCGCCACCTCAAGACCGCGCCGACAGACCTCCATCGCCTTTGCCGGGTCGATGGTCGTGTAAAGCACGCCGAGATTGGTGTAGCCGCGGCAAGCCGTGCCCATTAGACCGGCGGCTTCGGCCAATTCGATGCTGCGCTCGACCTGGCCAACGGCTTCGCGGTCTCGTCCAAGGCGTGCCAACGCGACAGCCTTCGTATTGAGCGCCTCGGCAGTCACAAGAGTGGCATCACGCCCAATCTCGGAGACATGTTCGGTTGTCAGCGTGCGTACGCAATCCAGCGCCGCGTCCGCCCATTTTGCCGCGAGAGCGTTGTCTCCGCTGCGGAACGCCTGTCGGCCACGTTCTTGCCAGAGATGCGCCTGCTCGACCGGGGCATCGGCGCCATCGAGCAGCGCTGCCGCTTCGGCGTAGCGCGATTCCGCGTTGTCCCGCTTGCCGACGTCCCAGAGCAGCCGACCGATCTTGCGCAAAACCCGCGCCGAAGCGACGCGATCGGCCGACGCGCGATATGCCTGCAGCACCGTCTCGTAGTGCTGGTGCGCGACGTCGCGGCGGCCTGCCGGGCCGCTCAAATCGGCAATGCGCTCTGCGATTGCCAGTTTGAGCGGTGTTTGCCCGGTCGCGCCCAACGCAGTCAGTGCTCGCTCGTAGAAACGAAGGGCGTCGTCGTTGGCATATATCATGCGGGCGCGATCGCCCGCCGCCTGCAGGTAACGCGCGCCCCTCTCCCGCTCGACACTCTGTGCGAAATGATGACCGAGCGCGGTCAAATCCTCGAGCCGTTCCGGCTTGTCGCCGCACAGTTGCTCCAAGGCGGCACCGACCCGCCCATGGATGTCGGACCGGCGTTGCAGGAGCAGATTCTGATAGATCACGTCCTGCAGCAATGTTTGTGTAAAGCGGTAGCTTTGCGACGAAACCGAACCTGATCCGGCTACCTCCTCTATGATTTCCGCATCGCAAAGCAGTTCGCAACCGGCTTCCAGACGGCCGGGGTCGGCTGTCACGGCTTTCAAAAGGGTCGCGTTGAAACGCGGGCCGATCACAGCGGCTTCCTGAGCCAACCGGCGCACCTCGTGCGGCAGCCGGTCGACGCGGGCAAGCAACATTGCCTGGATGGTGGCGGGAATGCCGGTTGCGACTTCGCCTGCCACTGTCCGCCATCGCTGGCCCTCGCGCATCAGTACACCGCGGTCGATAAGGCCGCGAACGATTTCCTCTACGAAAAGCGGATTGCCGCCCCCGCGCTCGAGGATCTGGTCGGGAAGCCCTCCTGCTGAGTTTACCCAACTCTCGCCGAAAAGCGCCGCCAGCAGTGCGCGTCCGTCATCATTGTTGAGCGGCGAAAGCCTGAGCGCTGTGTGACTGACCCGACTTGAGTCGAGCTGGTCGTTGTCCGGCGCCGGACGATGCGTGACCAGCAACATCAACCGCGTGCGTTCCAATCTGTCCATCACGAAACGCAGTGCCTCGAGCGACGCGGCGTCGGCCCAGTGCAGGTCTTCGACGACAATCAACAGCGGCGATAAAGCAAGCCGCCGTTCGATGATTGTGCGGACTGCGTAGAGAATTTGCCGACGCAACTGCTCGGGCTCGACATGCTGCAAGGTGGCATCGGGGTCGCCAAGGCCAAGCACATGGTAGATCAAAGGCATCAGCCGATCCGCCTCCTCGCCCTCCAGGCCGAGATCGGTTAGCAAGCCTGCGAGCTTGCCTCGCATCTCCTCCCCATTGTCGTTTTGCATCATCCCGGCAGCGCTGCGCACCACTGCGCCCAAGGCGCCAAATGATTGTTCCCCCAGCGGTGAGCACGTCGCCTGCCGCACGGCGACGTTGCGAAAACGATCCTCGTCGCCGACGCGGGCGACGAACTCCTTCACCAGCCGCGATTTCCCGATACCGGCTTCTCCGACAAGGCGGACAAGCTGGGCCGAGCCGCCGCACGCCTGGTCAAGGCTGGCCAGCATTCTATTGAGCTCCGCACCGCGGCCTATTATCGGCGCGCTCAGGCCGAGCGCCTCGAGCCCACGCGCTGCACGCGGCGTCGCAAGCGGTGCATCCAGTCGATGGACGAGCACGCTGCCAGCCTTGCCGCGAAGCGCGACATCGCCCAGCGACTCATATGAGAACGCATGGCGGGTCAGCCTGTGGGTGAGCTCGCCGACCAGCACCTCACCCGGTGCGGCTAGCGATTGTAGGCGTTGCGCCGTATTCACCGTGTCGCCGGTCACCGAATAGGATTTGGCGGTGCCGATGCCCAATCCTCCAGTAACGACCGGACCAGTGTTTATGCCGATGTGGAGTAACAGAGGCGAGCCGGAGTGGGAGGTGCTTTCGCCGAGCCGCGCCGTCCGGGCGATCATGTCGAGAGCGGCACGAAGCGCACGCTCCGGATCGTCTTCATGTGCGACCGGCGCACCGAACAAGGCGAGCAGCGCGTCGCCGATGAATTTGTCGACGAAACCACCAAAGTTTCGCACGGCCGCCGTCAATTCCTTAAACAAGTCGTTCTGCAGCGCTTGCATGACCTCTGGGTCGAGCTGCTCGCTGAGCGTCGTGAAGCCGCAAAGGTCCGCGAACAGGACCGTCACCGTTCGGCGATCGGCGTCGGAGGCGGGATGCAGCCCATCTTCGCTTTCGATGTTCCCAAGCAGCGACGGAGTTCGAGAAGGCGGCACAATGGTCCGGCTTGGTGTCGGAGCGGGACGCTCGACGACCTTTGCGGACGCACCGACACCAGCCCCGCATTTCGGACAGAACTCGAAATCAGGTGCGCAAAGGTAGCCGCAACTGGCGCATGGCACGGGCTGGCGCTTGCCACACTTCGGACAGAAGGCGAAACCGCGCTCAACCTCGAAACCGCAGCCCAAGCAGTCCATGCAACAAGACCTCACTTGCGGCCGTGACGGGCATGATCTCGCCACGTACTTCACGGCCAGGGTATTCACACAAGGATGAACCGATCGCCGTCGACCGGCAAGCGCCAGCGCAAATGGGCATGGAGCGACCAGTATGGGTTCAAGGAGGCAGCCGGATCAGAGGCCAAGTTCACCGATAGGTCGCCGTCGGTTGGCGTTGCGCACTAGAAAATCAACCTGAATAGGGCCTGAAGCAAGGCTCAGGTCCCCTTGATCTCCGCCCGGCCGATCTTGCGCCATCGGGAGTCTTCGCGGACCAGTTTCAGGTCGTCGGTCGTGTCGGCAAGTGTCCGCAAACTATATTGCCGGAGCAGTTCCGGGAAGAGCGCCCCTTCCGGCAGGCCGGCAAGCTGCTCGCGGACCGATATCTTTTCATCGATGACTCGCATGCCCCAAGCATTTTCGCGCACCTGCAGCTCCGCAGCCAGATCGCGCTCTTCCGGCACGTTTTCATCCAGCGCGGCCAGCAGGATCGAGTGGAAAAGCGCTACGTAGCCAATCTGTCTCAGGCCGCCCACGGCCCGCACGCGCGGCAATATGGCAAGGACGAGGAACATCAGGAACAGGTTCGGCAGCAGCACGCCATCCAGCAGCGCCTGCCTGAGATGCGGCCGCTCGAACGGGATGGAAAGACCGTGCGGCCTGTCAGGCTCGATCAGGTGTCCGTTGTCGAGGGCGAGCTTGCGCACGCGCTGCTCGCGGATGCCCCAGAAATAGTCCGTCGCATTGGGCAGGAATCTGCCAAACGGGCCCGATGCGGCCTCTTGCAACGCATGGTCGAGACGCTGGCGCCTTGCGGGCTGGGTGAGCAGCCTGGAAAGAAGGCTGCCGTCATATTCCAGATGCCGTGCCATGGCAGAAGCGGCGAGCCGATCATCGATGAAGACGGGAGCGGCCATGCCGGAACGATCCCAATTGGCGACCAGATCCTCATTGAGGGCCGTCAGCGCATCGGCGGCGGTTCCAAACACCTTGTCCTGGCTGGAAAGCAGTGTGCCCCGCCAGCGGCTGCCATCCGTTTCATCGCCAACCGCTTCGAGCGCGCGCTTGTTGAGGGAGACAGGACCGGCCACGCAGACGCTCTTGCGGCACAGTTTGTGGCGCCCCAAGCCAAACAGGTTGACCTTGTCGTCGCCGACATCGAGCCATCCCGGCCCCTCCCGGCCAATGGTCTCCATGGTCATCGTCGTGCCCATGAAGCCGACGAAGGCCGACAGCCCGTTTTCTACCGCGCCGAGCCAGGCAAGCAGCAGGGCATCGAAGGTAATCCGATCCATCAGGAGGAGGCAGTGCAGGCCGGATTGAATCACCGGTCTGTGCTCGAACTCTTCGAGGACCTTAGCGACTTCCTCAGGCTGCATAATTACGTCGAGGCGCTGACGCAGGACGTCGCGCAGGATCGAGCGGGCGGCGATCGCCGGGCCCGATACAGGCCTTGCCACCGGCCGCCACAGATGGCGGGCGTAATCGGAAACCGGTGCATTCCAGTTCTGCTCGATGTCGCGCACGACTTCAGGGCAGAGCAGCGACAGTACAGCCAGAATTTCCACCGGAGGCGTAGGGGTTGGATCGAAGACGGCGGTCATTGATCCCGTCTAGCCGCATGTGGTGCAAACGCCAAGGGAAACAGCGAATCTTAGAACCGCAGTCGGGCCATGCTCAGGAGGTCGTGGTACTGCCCGTCAGTAAAGCCGGCCTTCACATGCCGACCTTCGACCTCGAAGCCGTGGCTTGTGTAGAGACGGATGGCCGGTTCGTTGTCGGCATAGACGGTCAATTCGACCCGCTTCAGGGCCCGCCAGTTATCGGCCACGTCGAGCAGCGCGCCGAGTATGGCAGAGCCGATGCCCTTGCCGACAAAGGCATCGTCAAGGCCGATGTTGATCTCGCCGACATGCGAGCGGCGCGAACCCTGCACGACAAGGTTGCCATGGCCGACGACCTTGCCTTCCAGCTCCGCCACGATCCAGGTGGTTTCCTGGCCGGACTTGGCAATGCGCCGCTCCACCTGCTCCACCCGCTCGAAAGGCATCCTGAGAGTGCCCTGGCGAAAGCCCGGCATGTTGAAGATAGCGCAAAGCGCCTCCGCATCGCTTGGCCGGACGGCTCGAAGCTGCGGTTCGATTTTCTCGGAGGATGGCGAGGTCGTGCTGGTCATGGCGTTCCCGGCTAGAGCAATTCTAGGAAAGGTGTAAGCGGTTTTCCGCCCGGAATTGCGTCAGAACAACGAGATAGAGCAGTTCGCCGTTTCCTTTGAAACGGTGAAATGCTCTAGGGCGATCGGCCCGGCACGATGCACCGGACTTCACTCGAAAATCCAGTCGTCTCCATAGTCTATGATGCCGATTGCGAGCTAAAATACCGGAAGGCAGCGTAGAATTTGAAGACGCCGCTGAGACCGATCCAGCCGAAAAGGGCGAGCCAGCATAATGTCTTTGTTGCCGTCCAGTCGATCCGGTGCACCGCAGCGTCGGTGATGACCAGGCCAAGGATGGCTAGCAGGCCAACCAGAAGCTGCGCCAGACCGAGCACCAGCAATTCCTCGCGCGGAGCGTTTTTCCATAGGAGATACACGCCGCCGGCGCCGGCGAGGAAGATGGCGCTGTAGACCTGGGCGTGGAAGGGATCGACCGGCCACGGCCAGCTGCTGCTGACAACCCGGGGGAACAGCAACATGCCGACGCCGTATAGCCCAAGGATCGCCGTTTCCGCTGACATGTAGCCGCGCCATGCGGGGGTTAAGGCCACGCCTTTTGCCGAAGGACGGGCCCTGGCCCGCCACAGGAACAGCCCGGATACCGCGGCCGAGGCAAGATAGACAAGGAACCAGAGCCAGGCCGCTTTTCGTTCGAAGTTGAAATAGCCGAGATTGATGAACGAAGCCGCCGACACGATGACGGTGAAAATGAAGGCCATGACGAGCACCAGCCTGCCGGGCGACCAGCGATTCCAGAACAAGAGCGCCGCCATCACCGCCATTTCGGCGGTGTAGAAGCCGCCGAGGAAGCGGGCGCTGAACGGCGTGACGGGCCACGGCCAGCGCGGCTTGACCAGCGTGGGCGCGAAAAACAGGCCGGCGCCCACGATCAGGACGACGATGACAGCCGCGGAGAAAAGGCGAAGGGCCCCTGGAAGCGGCGGATTGTCGGATTTCGGCATGAGAGAGAGCCCAAGATGAATGCCCATGGACCATCATAGTGCCGCTTGCAGCCGGTGAAAATCTGCCGAGTGGAATTGAACCGTCATCAGGCTTTGTTCTATTCGAATGGCCGTAGGGTCAATTTAGACGTAAAATGGAGCATTCGGACCAAAGCGCGGTCCAGTTAATACGCCTCGGGGCGGATTTTACGGAGCCTGCACGATGAACGAAGCTCAGGATCTGTTCTCGCTTCTGCGGCAAACGGCCGATGTCGATCCGCCGGCAGTTGACGCGATCAAGCGAGCCATTGCCGAGGGCGAGGACCGCGAACTTTGCCGCATCAATGTGCTCGCCTTCGCCAGCAAGCATGGCCTCGACGAGGAGCGCGCCATAGGCGCCTTTCTCCACGCCGCGCGGGTAGGCATCTTCGACATTTCCTGGAATGTTCTGTGCCCCGGCTGTGGTGGGGTGCTCGACACCAACGCCACGCTGAAAACCCTGCAGAAGGACGAATACACCTGCGCGCTGTGTTCCCAG
>NZ_RZSB01000529.1:0-4221 GCF_004023285.1 Mesorhizobium sp. M2A.F.Ca.ET.067.02.1.1 | reverse complement strand
ATACGATCCGGCTGGTCGATCCCGACGTCATCAAGGCGCGCCAGATCGTCAAGGGCAACACCGATGAATACCGCAATCTGGAGGACAACCGGCGGACCTCGCAGGTCGCCTTTGCATTGCCTTACCTGTCGCTCACGCTGATCATTATCCTGTCGGCGATCTGGACCGGCATCGCCGTTGCCGACCGGATCGTGCGGCCGATCCGTCAGTTGATCGGCGCCGCCGACGAGGTGGCCACCGGCAATCTCGACGTCGCCGTGCCCGTGCGCCAGTCCGACGGCGACGTCGCCTCGCTCGGCGACACCTTCAACAACATGATCCTCGAGCTCAAATCGCAGCGCAACGAGCTCCTTTCGGCCAAGGATCTGATCGACGAGCGCCGGCGTTTCTCCGAGGCGGTGCTGGCCGGCGTCACCGCCGGCGTCATCGGCGTCGATCCCTACGGCATCATCACCATCGTCAATCGCTCGGCCGAAACCATGCTGGCGATTTCGGCAAGTGCGACGCTCGGCCAGAACCTTTCGGCGGTCCTGCCCCTTGTCGGCCGGGTCTTCGAGATCGGACGCCAGTCGGGCAAGCCGGTCTACCGCGAGCAGGTGACCTTCTTCCGCGCCGGCCTGGAGCGCACCTTCAACGTCCAGGTCACCGTCGAGTCCAGCGACGACGGCGAGGAAGAGAAATCCTACGTGGTCACGGTCGACGACATCACCGATCTCGTCCAGGCGCAGCGCTCTTCGGCCTGGGCGGATGTGGCGCGGCGAATCGCGCATGAGATCAAGAACCCGCTGACGCCGATCCAGCTCTCGGCCGAGCGCATCAGGCGCCGCTACGGCAAGGTCATCACCGAGGATCGCGAGGTCTTCGACCAGTGCACCGATACCATCATCCGCCAGGTCGAGGACATCGGCCGCATGGTCGACGAATTCTCGGCCTTCGCCCGCATGCCGAAGCCGGAGATGAAGGCGATCGACCTGCGTGAGTCGCTGCGCGAGGCCTCCTTCCTGGTCGAGGTCAGCCGCCCCGACATCGCCTTCGATCGCGATTTCGGCAGCGAGCCGTTGAAGGGCACTTTCGACAGCCGCCTGATGGCGCAGGCCTTCGGCAACGTCATCAAGAACGCCGCCGAGGCGATCGATGGACTTGATCCGGCGGATCGTTCGGACGGCACAATCCGGATTCAAGCCGGGCGCCAAGATGGCGCCATACGAATCGACGTTATCGACAACGGCAAGGGGCTGCCGCGCGAGAATCGCCAAAGGCTTCTCGAGCCCTATATGACGACGCGCGAGAAGGGGACCGGGCTCGGCCTCGCTATCGTCAAGAAGATCGTGGAGGACCATGGCGGCCGTCTCGAATTGCACGACGCGCCAGCGGATTTCCATGGTGGCCGGGGCGCGATGATCTCGATCATCCTGCCGCCGGCGACGGTCGTAGCCGCGCCGCCACGCGGTGAAGGTCGAAACGAACACGAACGAGAAACTGAAAAGGTCGGTAATGGCGTCTGACATTCTCATCGTCGATGACGAGGAAGACATCCGCGAACTTGTCGCCGGTATCCTGAGCGACGAGGGTCATGAAACCCGTACGGCGCATGACGCCGACAGCGCGCTTGCGGCGATCGCCGACCGCGCGCCGCGGCTGATTTTCCTCGACATCTGGCTGCAGGGCTCGCGCCTCGACGGCCTGGCGCTGCTCGACGAGATCAAGACCATGCACCCGAACATGCCGGTCGTGATGATCTCCGGCCATGGCAACATCGAAACGGCGGTGTCGGCCATCCGGCGCGGTGCCTACGACTTCATCGAGAAGCCGTTCAAGGCCGATCGCCTCATCCTGATCGCCGAGCGCGCTCTGGAGACGTCCAAGCTGCGGCGCGAGGTCTCCGACCTCAAGCAGCGCAGCGGCGAGACCTTCGACCTGATCGGCATGTCGTCGGCCATGAGCCAGCTGCGGCAGACAATCGAGCGCGTCGCGCCGACCAACAGCCGCGTCATGATCGTCGGCCCGTCCGGCTCCGGCAAGGAGCTGACGGCGCGCGCCATCCACGCCCTGTCGTCGCGCAAGGCCGGCCCGTTCGTGACGCTGAGCGCGGCCACCATCACGCCCGAGCGCATGGAGATCGAACTGTTCGGCACCGAATCGAACGGCACCGAGCGCAAGGTCGGTGCGCTGGAGGAAGCGCATCGCGGCATCCTCTATATCGACGAAGTCGCCGACATGCCGCGCGAAACGCAAAACAAGATCCTGCGCGTGCTGGTCGAGCAGCAGTTCGAGCGGGTAGGCGGCACCAAGCGCGTCAAGGTCGATGTCCGCATCATCTCCTCCACCTCGCAAAACCTGGAGGCGATGATCGCCGACGGCCGCTTCCGCGAGGACCTCTACCACCGCTTGGCGGTGGTTCCGGTCATGGTGCCCGGGCTCGCCGAGCGGCGCGAGGACATTCCCTATCTCGTCGACAATTTCATGAAGCAGATCGCACGCCAGGCCGGCATCAAGCCGCGCCGCATCGGCGACGATGCGCTGGCCGTGCTGCAGGCGCATAACTGGCCGGGCAACGTTCGCCAGCTGCGCAACAATGTCGAGCGGTTGATGATCCTGGCGCGAGGGGAAAATCCCGATGCTCCGATCACCGCCGACCTTCTGCCTTCCGAGATCGGCGACGTGATGCCACGCACGCCCAATCAGTCGGACCAACACATAATGGCGCTGCCGCTGCGCGAGGCACGCGAGCAGTTCGAGAAGGACTATCTGATTGCCCAGATCAACCGCTTCGGCGGCAACATCTCGAAAACGGCCGAGTTCATCGGCATGGAGCGTTCGGCCCTTCATCGCAAGCTGAAGTCGCTCGGCGTCTAGACCGGCTTGGCCCACGCGATTGTTTATTACGGCAAAGGCAGAATCGCCTAAGAAAGCCCGATATTTCCCCGAGGATGCCCATGCCGCGCATTGCCTACGTCAACGGGCGCTATGTCGTCCATTCCCAAGCCAGCGTCCATATCGAGGACCGCGGCTACCAGTTCGCCGACGGCGTCTATGAGGTCTGCGAAGTGTCGCGCGGCCATATCGTCGACATGCCGCGCCATCTTGCCCGGCTCAAGCGCTCGCTGAAGGAACTGTCGATCGCCTGGCCGGTATCGGAAGGCGTCTTGTCGCTGCTGCTGCGCGAGGTGGTCAATCGCAACGGCGTGGTCAACGGCCTTGTCTATGTGCAGGTGACGCGCGGCGTCGCCAGCCGCGAGTTCGTTTTTCCGCCGGCAGGCACGAAATCTTCCCTGGTCATAACCGCAAGGAAAGCCGATCCGGCGGCGAATGCGAAGCGGGTGGAGGCCGGCATCAAGGTCATCACCGTGCCTGAGAATCGCTGGGACCGCGTCGACATCAAGAGCACGGGCCTTTTGCCCAATGTGCTTGCCAAGCAGAAAGCCAAGGAAGCCGGCGCCCAGGAAGCCTGGTTCGTCGACGCCGATGGCAACGTCAAGGAAGGCGGCTCGTCAAACGCCTGGATTGTCACAAGGGACGGCGTCCTTGTGACCCGGCCGGCCGAGCACGGCATCCTGCGCGGCATCACCCGCACGACACTTTTCGATGTCGCCGCCAAGCTCGGCCTCAAGATCGAGGAGCGCGGTTTTTCGGTCACTGAGGCCAAGGCTGCCAGGGAGGCGTTTATCAGTTCGGCGACCACAATCGCCATGCCGGTGGTCGAAATCGACGGTGCGCCAATCGCAAATGGCCATCCTGGCTCTATGACACTTTCGTTGCGGCAGGCTTTTTTTGACGTTGCGGAAAAAAGTCCAGCCTGATAACCGCACAACTGGAGTTAACCTCAACTATCTCGTTCTGCTTGCCTTTGTATCGGCAAGAGGGGGTTTGCGCGCTTGACACGTGCCGCGTAATTTGGCGCATTGGCTGCAAACCGAAGGGGATCGGCGAAAGACAAGAAAAAATGGCGGAACGATCGCAAAACCTTCAGGACCTGTTCCTGAATTCAGTTCGCAAGAGCAAAAATCCACTTACCATCTTCCTCATCAACGGCGTGAAGCTGACAGGCGTCGTCACTTCGTTCGACAATTTTTGTGTGTTGTTGCGGCGTGACGGGCACTCCCAGCTCGTCTACAAGCACGCCATTTCCACGATCATGCCGAGCCAGCCGGTTCAGATGTTCGATGGCGAGGAAAGCCAGGGCGCCTGATTGGCACGTGATAAGGACGCGGACCGCAGCGT
>NZ_RZSB01000528.1:0-4225 GCF_004023285.1 Mesorhizobium sp. M2A.F.Ca.ET.067.02.1.1 | reverse complement strand
GCATTGTCGGGATCGGAGCCGGGGTCGACGCTGAGCCGGGTCTGCACCGGAATGCAGATCGTCTCGCAGATGCCGAGGAAGACATGAGCGTCAATCGTCGCAGGTTGGCCGGGCGAAGACACCGTGAAGGTCACAGGCAGCGACACCGGACGATCATAGCCGGCCCATTTGCCGTAGCCGTCGTCATGCCGCTGCGGCGGCGGGAACGACAATTGCGCGTCGGCGATGTTGGTGCTGCCCGATATGTCGAGCTGCGGCGGCACGCCGGCATCGCCGGGATCCCGCCAATAGGTCTTCCAGCCCGGCTTCAGCGCGATGTCGAGCACGCCGCGGATCTTGCCGGCCTCGTCGGGCTTGCCGGTGGTCACCAGCCGGACCTTGCCGCCCTCCGAATTGTACCAGATCGAGGAAGAGGCCTCGGCCGGGAGGCCCGTAGCCCATCCGAAAACGATCCCGAGAACCAGTATCTTCATGTATCGCATGGCGGTGATTTGACCGTCCGTTCTTGGCCGCGCAATGGCCTCGTCGCTCTCCCGGTATCATATTTGCGTGACATCGGGGACTGACACCATCTTTTCGGCGCAGCCGAAACGCGTTACGCTCAACCCATGGACTTGCTGCGCCACAAGAAGGCGGCCGCCGGACGCGGCTTCCTAGACGACCAGTTCCTGATTGCCATGCCCGGCATGAAGGACGACCGTTTCGCGCGCTCCGTCATCTACATCTGCGCCCACAGCGACGAGGGCGCGATGGGGCTGATCATCAACCAGACGCAGCAGATGCTGTTTCCGGATCTGCTGGTGCAGCTCGGCATCATGAACGAGCAGGAAGCGATCCGACTGCCGGCGCATACGCGCGATTTCGTCGTGCGCAATGGCGGGCCCGTCGACCGCAGCCGCGGCTTCGTGCTGCACTCCGGCGACTATCGCGTGGAATCCTCGCTCAACGTCTCCGATGACATCTGTCTGACCGCGACCGTCGACATCCTGCGCGCCATCTCCACCGGGCGCGGCCCCCGACATGCGCTGATGGCGCTCGGATATGCCGGCTGGGGCGCCGGCCAGCTCGAAACCGAGATCGCCGAGAATGGCTGGCTCACCTGTCCGGCGACGCAGGAGCTTCTGTTCGATGCCGATATCGAGCGCAAATACGACCGTATCCTGGCCTCGATCGGAATCGACCTCGCCCATCTGAGCGCCGCCGCCGGCCACGCCTGACGCTCGCGACGTCGGTCGGAACCGTTTGCATCGGATCATCGCAAACCTTCGAGGTTGGCCGAGCCGCCCGTTGTGGTCGTCATCCTAGGGCGGAGCAAGGAGCGAAGCGACGCGCGCAGACCCTAGGATCCATGCCATTACGCCGACCGTAGAGTGCAGCGATGCAGAATTCTGCTCCGTTTTCAACGCTTTAACGTCACGGAATGGATCTTCGGGTCAAGCCCGAGGATGACGATGTGATGGATGTCACGGCCAATCGCAGAGGGCATTGCTACTCCACCGGAACGGCAGGCCGCATCACTGTGCCCAACTAAGCCTGGGTCAGCGGATATTGCTCCTTCAGCGTCTTCAGCACCTGGTCGCCGGGCATCGGCGCGCCGAACATGAAGCTTTGGACATATTCGCAGCCCATCTGGCGCAGTTCCAGCGCGTCGCTTTCGTCCGAGATGCCTTCGGCCACGACCGACAGCCCCAGCTCATGCGCCATGTTGACCATGGATTTGAGCAGCACGGCGCGCTTGGGCGTCGCGTCGTCAACAAAACTCTTGTCGATCTTGATCGTGTCGAAGGGGAAGCGCGTCAGGTAGGAGAGTGAGGAATAGCCAGTGCCGAAATCGTCGAGCGACAGCCCAATGCCGAGCTGCTTCAGCTTGGTTAGCACATGCGCGGTCTGCTCGGGATTATCCATCACCAGAGATTCGGTGAGCTCGAGCCGGAAGCAGCGCGGCTTCAGATTTGCCCGCGCGATGACAGAGCGCACGTCGCTGACAAGGTCGCGGCGGATGAGCTGGCGGCTGGAGAGGTTGACCGACACCGACAGCGGCGCGTCGCCGATCTGCTTCTGCCAGCCCGCGAGGTCCTCGGCCGCCTGCTGCATGGCGAACAGACCAAGCTGCACGATCAGCCCGCAATTCTCGGCCACCGGGATAAAGTCTCCCGGCGGGATCATGCCGCGGCGCGGGTGGTCCCACCGCAGCAGCGCCTCGAAGCCGGCGACGCTGCCGTCCTCCAGCCGCACGATCGGCTGGTAGGCAAGCGTGAACTCGCGCCGCTCGATGGCGCGGCGAAGGTCGGATTCGAACTGCAGGCGGTCGGTGCCGACGGTGCGGAAGGCAGGCCGGAACGGCTCGATCCTGTCGCCGCCGAAACGCTTGGCCTGGTGCATGGCAAGCTCGGCGTCTTTGACCATGTCCTCGGCCGATGTCTGCGCCGTCGTCCAGGTGATCAGGCCGATCGAGGCGGTGAGCACGATCTCACGCTTGGCGAAGGTGATCGGGTTGTTGATCGCGTGCTTGATGGCATCTGCCATGGCCGCGATGCGGGCAGGGTCCTGCTCGGAAAGCAGCATCAGCGCGAACTGGTCGCCGGCAAAGCGCGACAGCGAATCCTTCGGCTTCAAGAGCCGGTGCAACCGGCGCGCGACGGTGAGCAGAATGGTGTCGCCGGCGGAAATGCCAAGGCCGTCATTGACCTGCTTGAAGCGGTCGATGTCGATGATGAAGACCGTCGGGCGCACCTTGTCCTCGGTGCGGGCGATCGAGATGATCGCCTCCAGCCGGTTCATGAACAATTCGCGGTTCGGCAGGCCGGTGAGGTTGTCGTGCACGGCGTCGTGCAGCAGCCTTTCCTCGGATTTCTTCTGCTCGGTGACGTCGACTATGGTGCCGACGCAGCGGATCACTTCGCCGTCGGAGCCGATCACCGGGCGGGCGCGCAGCGAGAACCAGTGGTAGTGGCCGTCGGCGCCGCGCAGGCGGAAATTCTGCGCCACCTTGCCGCGGCGGTGCTCCAGCACCACGTCGAGCGTGGTGCGGAATGTGTCGCGATCGTCGGCGTGCAGCACCGGCAGCCAGTTGCGGGCGGCACCCCCAAGACTGTTCGGCGCTAGGCCGAGCTGCAGGCTGATGTCCGGCTTGGTCACCACGCGGTCGCGCAGCACGTCCCAGTCCCAGACGATGTCGCCCGAGCCGGCCACCGCCAACGCCTGGCGTTCGAGATCGGAGAACAGGCCCTGGTGCAGCGCGCCGCCGGCAAAGGCGTGCTGCATGACGGTGAAGCCGATCAAAAGGATGATCAGGATCAGCCCGCCGCCCAGCGCCGGCTGAGCGATGTCGTTGTCCAGCATGCCGGTGATGGCCATCCACGACCCGCATAGCCAGAGCAGCACCATCACCCAGCTCGGCACAAGCATGATCGCTCGGTCGTAGCCGCGGATGCCGAGGAAGATGATCAGGCCAAGGCCGGTGAGCGCGGTGGCGGCGAAGGAGATGCGGGCGATGCCGGCGGCGACCGCGGGATCGACGATGGCGACGCCCGCGATCAAGAGCAGCCCAAGGATCCAGACCAGCGCTCCGTAACTGAAATGGCCGTGCCACCGGTTGAGGTTGAGATAGGCGAACAGGAACACCACGAAGGTTCCGGCAAGCGCCACCTCCGTGCCGGCTCGCCATATCTGCTCGTTGCCGGGCGATATTTCGATGATCTTGTTGAGGAAGCCGAAGTCGACGCAGATATAGGCCAGCACCGCCCAGGCGAGCGCTGCCGTTGCCGGAAACATCGAGGTTCCTTTAACCACGAACAGGATGGTCAGGAACAGCGCCAGAAGGCCTGAGATGCCGATGACGATGCCGCGGAACAGCGTGTAGGAATTGACCGAGTCCTTGTAGGAATCCGGCTCCCAGAGATAGACCTGCGGCAGTTTCGGCGAGGCGAGCTCGGCGATGAAGGTCACCACCGTTCCGGGGTTCAGCGTCACGCGGAACACGTCGGCGTCGGGGCTTGTCTGCCGGTCGAGCGCGAAGCCCTCGCTGGGCGTGATCGCGGCGATGCGCGTCGAGCCGAGGTCGGGCCAGAAGATGCCGGAGTTCACCAGGCGGAAATGCGGCGCGACGATCAGCCGGTCGAGCTGCTGGTCGGTGGTGTTGGCCAGCGCGAAGACGGCCCAGTCGCCGCTGGAGCGCGCGTCATTGGCCTCCACCTCGATACGCCGCACGATGCCGTCGGGGGCC
>NZ_RZSB01000527.1:0-4238 GCF_004023285.1 Mesorhizobium sp. M2A.F.Ca.ET.067.02.1.1 | reverse complement strand
GGGCATGTCCGTCGCGCCGTTCTTGAGCGGCTCGGCGGGCTGCGGCGTGTCTGCCGCCGCCGCGGCAGGATCGGCGGCGGGCTTCGGCTTCATCATCGTGTCGACGCCGGCCCGCACATCGGCTGCGGCCTGCTCGAACGGATTGAGCTGCTTGCGCACCTCGTTCATCGGATTGAGGCTGCGAAGACTGTCGATCGAACTCTTGACGTCGTCGAGCTCGGCTTCCTTCAGCGCCTCGTTGAACTGCTTCTGGAAGTCGCCGGCCATGGCGCGCAGTTTCGCCGCGGTGCGGCCGAAGGTGCGCAGCATGTTGGGCAAATCCTTGGGCCCGACGACCACGATCATGACGACCGCGATCACCAGCAGTTCGCTCCAACCGACTTCGAACATGACAATCTATTCCGACGAGAACACGCCGCCCGCATATGCGAAGCGGTTTTGGTACAACGGCATGCTCAAACCAACAATCGGATCAGCTCTTGCTGACCTTTTCCTTGCCCGGCGAAACAGTCTCGTCGGCGCGGTGCTCGACGGTACGCTTGTCGTCAACGTCGTCGTCAGCCATGCCCTTCTTGAAGCTCTTGATGCCCTTGGCCATGTCGCCCATCAGCTCGGGGATCTTGCCGCGGCCGAACACCAGAAGCACGATGACCAGCACGATCATCCAGTGCCAAATCGAAAACGAACCCATAACGATCTCTCTCGAATGTTTTCCCTCGGCGATGATCTATGCGTTTTCGCTCGGGGATTCAAACACAACTGCAATGAAGTTGATAAAATGGCTAGCGGATGTCACGCACTTTCGACGTGAGCGCCTTGCTACGAATCCGCGCAGGCCTTGCTATTAGACCAGTTGTGCCGGTTCCCTAAAAGCATGTCTCCCGAAAGTGGGAACCGGTTTCGGGATAAAGACATGCGTAAAATCAAAAACCTAAAGCGCGTGGAGCGAACCTGAAAAGAACCTGAAAGATCGCGACGCGCTTTAGGTCACTCTTCCGTGACGCGCGGCGTCAGCAGCCCGAGCTCCTCGAGGTCGATATCGGTCAGCTCATCCTCGTCCTCGGCGAGCGCGTCGGAATCGGCTGGCGGCACCGGCATCGAGAAATTGGCCGGCATGCGCGTCGAGAGCAGGCCGGCGCCCTTCAGCTCTTCCATACCGGGCAGATCGCGGATCTCCTCCAGCGCGAAATGATCGAGGAAGGCGTCGGTGGTGCCATAGGTCACCGGCCGTCCCGGCGTGCGGCGGCGGCCGCGCATCCTGACCCATTCCGTTTCGAGCAGCGTGTCGAGCGTGCCTTTCGACGTCTCCACGCCTCGGATGTCTTCGATTTCGGCGCGCGTGACGGGCTGGTGATAGGCGATGATCGCCAGCACTTCGAGCGCCGCGCGCGACAGCTTCCGTTGCTGAACGGAGTCCCGGCTCATCAGGAAAGCCAGATCGCCTGCGGTGCGGAAGGCCCAGGCATCGCCGACCCGCACCAGGTTGACGCCGCGCTTGGCATAGATCTGCTGAAGATCGGCCATCGCGGCGGCGATGTTGACGCCTTCAGGCAGGCGCGCGGCAAGCTGCTTTTCGCTGACCGGCTCGGCGCTGGCGAAAACGATCGCCTCGGCCATGCGCACCGCTTCCGACAGCTGCAGCCGCTCGGCGGGGTTTTCGAGTGAACCCTGCTCGGCCATCTCGTCTTCCGGCTCATCCTCAACCCTGAACGGGATGACTGAGGCGTTGGCGCGTTCACTCATGATACCACCTCGACTGCCTTTGCACCTTGCGCGCGGCTGCGCAGATAGATCGGCGCGAACACCTGGTCCTGCCGCACTTCCAGTTTGCCCTCGCGCACCATTTCGAGGGTCGCCGCGAACGAACTGGCCATCGCCGTGCGCTTCTCTTCCGGCGCCGCCAGATACTCGATCAGGAAACTGTCGAGCGCCGTCCAGTCGCCGACCGCGCCGATCAGCCGCGCCAGCACCTCGCGCGCATCCTTCAGCGACCACACGGCGCGCCGGGCGATCGTCACATTGTTGATGGCCTGCCGCTGGCGCTGCTGCGCGTAGGCGGTGAGCAGATCGTAAAGCGAGGCCGAAAAGCTGTTGCGCTTCTCGATGATGACCATTTCCGGCATGCCGCGCGCGAAGACGTCGCGGCCGAGGCGATTGCGGTTGACCAGCCGCGCCGAGGCGTCGCGCATGGCTTCCAGCCGCTTCAGCCGGAATTGCAGCACCGCCGCCAGTTCCTCGCCGCTTTCGCCCTCCTCGCCCGGCTGTTTCGGGATCAGGAGCTTCGATTTCAGGAAGGCGAGCCACGCCGCCATCACCAGATAGTCGGCGGCAAGCTCCAACCTCAGCGCCCGCACCTTCTCGATGAAGGCCAGATACTGCTCGGCCAAAGCCAGGATCGAAATGCGTGCCAGATCGACCTTCTGGTTGCGGGCAAGGTGCAGGAGAAGATCGAGCGGACCCTCGAAACCGGCCACGTCGACGACCAGCAATGGGTCGCCGGTCAAGCGCGAATCGTCGTTCTCGGCCCACAGACGGTCCATCGGTGCGGCCTTCGCGGCCTTGCCTTCCAATGTCTCCGCCACTTGCCTTTCGTCCCTTCCGGTTCAGGCCACCGCTTCGAAATAGGTGGCAAATTCCGCGCGTATCGCCGTTTCGTCGGCGACGTCGCGATCCTTTATATAGGTCAGCGCCCGCTCCGCGCGTTGCAAGGACTTGCCCGACAGCCCCGTCGTGCGCGAGGCGATCCCCGACATCTCCTCGAAAACGCCGTTGCAGTGAAGGACGAGATCGCAGCCGGCCGCAAGGATCGACGCCGCCTTTGTCGGGAAATCCCCAGAAAGTGCCTTCATTGAGGTGTCATCGCTCATCAGCAGCCCGTCGAAGCCGATCTCGCCGCGGATCACCTGATCGACGACCTTGGCGGACGTCGTCGCAGGATTTTCGGGGTCGATGGCGCTGTAGACGACATGCGCCGTCATCGCCATCGGCAGCGCGTTCAACGCCTTGAACGGGGCAAAATCATGCCGCCTGAGCTCCTCGAGCGGCGTATCGACGGTCGGCAGCGCGAAATGCGTGTCGGCAAAGGCGCGGCCATGGCCGGGAATGTGCTTCATCACCGGCAGCACGCCGCCCGACACCAAGCCCTCGGCCGAGGCCCGGCCAAGCTCGATCACAGCATTGGGCTCCTTGCCATAGGCGCGCGCGCCGATGACATCGCTGGCGCCTTCGACCGGAACGTCAAGCACCGGCAGGCAGTCGGCCGTGATGCCCAGGCGGGAAAGATCGAAGGCGTGCAGCCGCGCCAGCAGCCAGGCGGCGCGGCGGCCGGCTTCCTTGTCCTCGCGCCACAGCGCGCCAAGCGCGCCGCCGGCCGGGTAGTTCGGCGCCAGCGGCGGACGCAGGCGCTGCACCCGGCCGCCTTCCTGGTCGATGAAGACGGGAGCCTCCTGGCGGCCGACGCAGTCGCGCATCGCGGCCACCAGATCGCGGATCTGTGTCGCCCCGCCGATATTGCGCGCAAACAGGATGAAACCCCAGGGACGTTCGTTCCGATAGAAGCGGACTTCGTCTTCGGTGAGGGATTTCCCGGCGCAGCCGAGGATCATGGATTTTGATTCGCTCATAGACTGAAGCTTAAGGCTTTGAGCGAGCAAAGGGAATCACCCCTGCCCTTGGACCGGCCAAAGCCCACAACCGTCCACAACGAAAAGCCGGCGCGGCCTTGCGGCGGCGCCGGCGTTCGGTGTTGGGACGGATCAGCGCGATACGAAGCAGTTACCGCCCGCCGCCTTGTAGCTGGTGCAGAGCTCGATCGCATCGTTGCGCGACTGGGCTGGAACGCGGACACGGTAGAAGGTGCCCTTGCCCGCGACCTCGGCCTTGACGATGTTGGCGGTGCGGCCGGAGAGCACGCTGCCATAGCGGCGCTGCAGATCCTGATAGGTCGACTGCGCGCTTTGCACCGTCGGCCGCGAGGCGATCTGCATCGACCACGAGCCGCCGCCGGCTGCCGCCGCCGGATCGATGGAAGCGACTTGGTCCGGCTTGACCTCGCCGACGATATCGACCGGCTGGTCGGACGGGCGCGCCGGCGCCACCGGCACCGTCGCGGGCGTGTTGCTCGACTGCGACTTGGCTTCAGCCTTCTTCGCGGGCTTCGCCGGCTTGACGGTCACCGCATCGGCCTGACCCGTATCGGCCTGCCCCGTATCTGAAGCCACCGTTCCCGTCTGCTGGCC
>NZ_RZSB01000526.1:0-4249 GCF_004023285.1 Mesorhizobium sp. M2A.F.Ca.ET.067.02.1.1 | reverse complement strand
CTGCTGCCTGGACGGCCGAAGATCAACAATTGGGGCTTCCAGACGGTACCGCAGGAAGGTCTCAACGGCCGCAGGGGCTATCAGCCGCGCGGGAAGGGCTTGGGTGGCTCCAGCGCCATCAACGCCATGCTTTACACGCGGGGCAATCGCCGCGACTATGACGAATGGGCCGAGCTTGGCTGCGACGGCTGGTCGTGGGACGAGGTGCTGCCCTATTTCCGGCGCGCCGAAGGCAATCAGCGAGGGGCCGACACGCTGCATGGCGGCGACGGGCCGCTCAGGGTCTGCGAGCAGCAGGAGCCGCGCGCGATCTCCAGGGCTTTCGTCGAGGCCTGCGGCGAAATCCAGATCAGGCTGAACGACGATTTCAACGGGCCGGAGCAGGAAGGGGCCGGCCTCTATCAGGTGACGCAGTTCTGGGGTGAGCGCCGCAATGGCGAGCGCTGCTCGGCGGCGGCGGCCTATCTGCATCCGGCGATGAACCGGCCGAACCTCACCGTGGTCACCGGCGCGCATGCGACGGGCGTGGTGCTGAACGGCAGGCGCGCCACTGGCGTGCGCTACCGTAGCGGTAAAAGGGAAGACGTGGCGGAAGCCAGGCGCGAGGTCATTCTTTGCGGCGGGGCGTTCGGTTCGCCGCAAATGCTCCTGCTCTCGGGCATCGGACCGGCGGTCGAGCTTGCGGCGCACGGCATTCCGCTTGTCCACGAATTGCCGGGCGTCGGCAGGAACCTGCAGGATCATCTCGATTTCATCCTCGCCTGGAAGTCCAGGCAGACGGATTTGATGGGCATCGGCCTCAGCGGCATGCCGGGCCTGATCCGGCACATGCTGCGCTGGCGCAGGGACGGAACCGGCATGATCGCCACCCCCTATGCCGAAGGCGGCGCTTTTCTGAAATCCGACCCGGCGATCGAGCGGCCCGACCTGCAATTGCATTTCTGCATCGCCATCGTCGACGACCATGGCCGCAAGCTGCATATGGGCTATGGGTTTTCCTGCCATGTCTGCGTGCTGCGGCCGCATTCGCGCGGCGAGGTGGGTCTGATGAGCCGGGATCCGCTGGCGGCGCCGCGCATCGATCCGCACTTCCTCGAGGACGAGCGCGACGCCGAGCTTCTGCTCAAGGGCGTGCGAATGATGCGCGCCATATTGGAGGCGCCGGCGCTGGCGAAATATCGCGCCAGGGAAATCTACACTGCAGGCGCGTCGAGCGATGCCGAGCTGATGGCGCATATCAGGGCGCGCGCCGACACGATCTACCACCCGGCCGGCACCTGCAAGATGGGCGTCGACGACATGGCCGTGGTCGACCCGCAGCTCAAGGTGCGCGGGCTGGAAGGGTTGCGTGTGGTCGATGCCTCGGTGATGCCGACCCTGATCGGCGGCAACACCAATGCGCCGACGATCATGATCGCGGAGAAGGCCGCGGACATGATCCGGGCTGCGGTCTGATCGTCGGTCTTGGTCGGACCAGCCATCTTCGGTTCTGTCGCGATGATCTCGCCTTTGCACGCCTTCCGATAGGATCGAATCCATCTGGTCAGACCAATTTGGCGATTTGCGCTTCCCCTTTTGTCGTCCTCACCTTAGGATAGGGCTATTATTTTCACCCCGAAATAAATAGCCAGCTAAGGGAGGAACGGCATGGCCGGCAAGAAGATATTGATGCTCGTTGGCGAGTTCAGCGAGGAATACGAGATTTTCGTCTTTGAACAGGCCATGCACGCGGTGGGGCACACCGTCCATGTCGTATGCCCCGACAAGAAGGCGGGCGACGTGCTTAAGACCTCGTTGCACGACTTCGAAGGCCACCAGACCTATACCGAAAAACTCGGCCACGACTACATCCTCAACAAGACCTTCGCCGAGGTGAACCCGGCCGACTATGACGCGGTTTACGCGGCGGGCGGGCGCGGACCGGAATATATCCGCATCGACAAGCGCGTGCAGGCGCTGGTCAGGCATTTCCACGAGACCGGCAAGCCGATCTTCACCATTTGCCACGGTGTGCAGATCCTGATCGCGGTCGACGGCGTGGTGCGCGGCAAGAAAGTGGCGGCGCTGCAGTATTGCGAGCCGGAAGTGACGCTTGCCGGCGGTATCTATGTCGACGTCGCCCCGACCGGCGCGCATGTCGACGGCAATCTGGTGTCGGCGAAAGGCTGGCCGGGCCTTGCCGCTTTCATGCGGGAATGCCTGAAGGTGCTCGGCACGGAGATCCGGCATGGCGAAGCGCTGATGCGCGACGACCGAAAGGCGGCCTGAACTTGTTCATTGCGCAATTCCGGACGGAAAACCGCTACACACTTTTCCCGGAATTGCTCTAACCGCGCGCGCGGCTATCGACGCCGCTCGCCACCTGCTTTCCTGGCATTCGCGGCGTCCAGGCGGTCAAGCAGGTCGCTCAGTCGCCGAGGCACCTCTTTTTCCAGGCGAAACGCCGGCAAGGTGCGCAGAAAGCGCTTCGTCGTTTCGCTGCCCGCCTGCCGCCTGATATCGTTGGCCAATTCGGCGCGCCGGTTGCCGTTGTTGCCGTTCATCGTCCCAAAATCCTGTGTCGGCTTCGAAACTCCTCCAGCCCGTTTATGGTTCCCGCAACGGCATTCGAGGGCAAGCAAAGCCGCGTGATACGGTAAAATTTGAATTAATTTGGAACGATGGTTCGGCATCGGCGGCGAGCGCTTACCCCTTGATTTTTGGCCTCCAAACCTCGATATCGGGCGCAAATCCAGACCAATCCGAATGACGGGAAACGGCGATGAGCGACCAGGCAAAAGACGAACGCACGCCCGAAGATATGGAAGCCACCCAGGCTTCCGGCGAGCGCGCGGAAGGTGGCGTCGACGGCGACTATGAAGCGCTCGTGCGGCTGCTGAAGGAAAACGAGGAACTGAAGGACCGCGCGTTGCGCGTCGCGGCCGAAATGGAGAATTTGCGGCGGCGCACCGCGCGCGACGTGCATGACGCGCGCACTTACGCGGTGGCCAATTTCGCGCGCGACATGCTGTCTGTATCGGACAATCTGCGCCGCGCGCTCGATGCCATTCCGGCCGAGGCCAAGGCTTCCGGCGATGCCGGCTTCAAGGCGCTTATCGAGGGTGTCGACCTCACCGAACGCGCCATGCTTTCGGCGCTGGAGCGCCACGGCGTGAAGAAACTCGCGCCCGAAGGCGAGAAGTTCGATCCGAACTTCCACCAAGCGATGTTCGAAGTGCCCAATCCGGAGGTCCCGGCCGGCACCGTCGTGCAGGTGGTGCAGCCCGGCTATTCGATCGGCGAGCGCGTGTTGCGGCCGGCGATGGTCGGTGTTGCCAAGGGTGGCCCGAAGGCAACCGCCGAGGCGAAGGTCGAGCCCGGCCCGGTGAACGAGCAGGCCGAGAAGGATGCGTGAATAGGGGAGTAAGGGAGTAGGGCACTAAGGGAGTAGGGGAAGCGGAACCGTACTTTGACGCGGTTCTATGCTATTCAACTTTCCCTATTGCCCTACTCCCTTACTGCCCTACTCCCCTATGTCCTTGAACCCCATCGCCTTGCTCGACTATGCCGGCGTCGCCGTCTTCGCGGCGACGGGCGCGCTTGCCGCATCGCGCAAGCAGCTTGATATTATCGGCTTCCTGTTCCTGGCCAGCATCACCGGCATCGGCGGCGGGACGCTACGCGACGTCATCCTCAACCTGCCCGTATTCTGGGTCGCCAACAGCGGCTATGTGCTGATCTGCGCGGTCGTCGCGGTGCTGGTCTTCTTCAGCGCCCACCGCTTCGAATCCCGCTACAAGCTGCTGCTCTGGCTCGATGCCGTCGGCCTTGCCGCGTTCTCGGTGATGGGCGCGGCAAAGGGGCTGGCCATCACCGGTTCGCCTGTCGTGTCCGTCATCACGGGCGTGCTGACGGCGACCTCCGGCGGCATCTTGCGCGACCTGCTTGCCGGCGAGCCTTCGGTGCTGCTCAGGCCCGAAATCTATGTCACGGCCGCCCTGGCGGGCGCCGCCATCTTCACCCTTGGCGATCTTGCCGGCCTGCCGACGCTGGCGTCCAGCCTGCTCGGCTTCGCGGGCGCGTTCGTCGTGCGCGGCGGGGCGCTTAAATTCGGCTGGTCGTTTGCGGCCTATCGGAGTCGGCCGGGGCGAAGGCCGGAAGACATTCCGTGAGCGAGTAGCGAATAGGGAGTAGCGAGTAGAGATTACCCGAGATGGCGTTCTATTCGCTATTCGCTATTCGCTATTCGCTATGCCGCGAAGCGCTGCCC
>NZ_RZSB01000525.1:0-4250 GCF_004023285.1 Mesorhizobium sp. M2A.F.Ca.ET.067.02.1.1 | reverse complement strand
GGGAGGAAGGTCGAGGGCAATTTCTGCCAGACGAAATAGGTGGCGACGAGGCCGGCCGCGAACAGGCCGAGCATCGCCCAGCGCAGCTTGATCAGGATGCGCACGCCGTGGGCATAGGCATGGGACAGCCAGTCGAAGCCGGCGTTGAACCAGCGGAACAGCACGAACTGGGTTTCGCCGCGATGGCGCAGGAAGGCGGCGCTCAGGGCAGGGGACAGCGTCAGCGAGTTGAAGGCTGAGATGCCGACCGAGATCGCGACGGTGAGCGCGAACTGGTTGTAGAGCCGGCCGGAGACGCCCGGGATGAAGGCGACGGGAATGAACACCGCCATCAGCACCGCCGTAGTGGCGATGATCGGTCCGGTCACTTCGGCCATCGCCGCGCGCGTCGCGGCAAGCGGCTTCAAGCCCGCTTCCAATTGTCGCTCGACATTCTCCACCACCACGATCGCGTCGTCGACGACAAGGCCGATCGCCAGCACCATGCCGAGCAGCGAGAGCATGTTGAGCGAGAAGCCCAGCATATACATGATCGCCAGCGTCGCGATCAGCGATACGGGGATGGCGATGGTCGGGATGATGGTGGTGCGCCAGCTCTGCAGGAAGATGAACACCACCGCCACGACCAGCACCAGCGCCTCGCCGAGCGTGATCAGCACGTCATGCATCGAGGCCGACACGAAGCGCGTCGTGTCGTAATGCATGGCGTAGTGGACGCCCTTCGGGAAGCGCTGCGACAGCTCCTGCATCTTGTCCTTGACCCGCTGCTGCAGGTCGAGCGCGTTGGAGCCGGGCATCTGGTAGACGGCCAAAACCACCGTCGGGTCCTTGCCGAAGAAGGCGGATGACGAATATTGCAGCGCGCCGAGCTCGATGCTGGCGACGTCCCGCAGCCGCACAAGCGAGCCGTTCTGGGAGTTGGCGCGCACGACGATGTCGCCGAATTCCTTCGGGTCGCTCAGGCGGCCGACGGCATTGACCTGCATTTCGAAGGCGGTGCCGGCCGGCGCCGGCGACTGGCCGATCTTGCCGGCCGCGACCTGCACGTTCTGCTCGGCGATGGCGTTCTGGACGTCGACGGCGGTGATACCGAGATTGGCGAGCTTGTCTGGGTCGAGCCAGACGCGCATCGAATAGCGGCGCTCGCCGAAGATCTGCACGTCGCCGACGCCCGGCAGGCGCTTCAGCGGATCGACCACCTGCAGATACGCAAGGTTGCTCAGCGCCACGGGATCGACCGAGCCGTCCGGCGAGGTGAGGTCGACGATCAGCACGAAATTGGGGTTCTGCTTCTTGATCGTCACGCCGCCCTGGTTCACGATTGCCGGCAGGGAGGACGCCGCTTGGCTGACGCGATTCTGCACGTCCACGGCCGCCGTGCTCAGCGGATAGCCGACGTCGAAGGTGATGGTGATGGTGGACGAGCCGTCATTTGAGCTCGTCGACGACATGTAGGTCATGCCCTGCACGCCGTTGATCTGCTGCTCGAGCGGCGTGGTGACCGTATCGGCCACGACCTGCGCGCTGGCGCCCGGATAGTGGGCGCTGACCACGACCTGCGGCGGCGTGATGTCGGGGAACTGCGAGACCGGCAGCAGGAAATAGGCGATCGCGCCGGCGAGCACCATGATGATGGCGATCGCGGACGCGAAGATCGGGCGGTGGACGAAGAAGTTTACCATGATGCGCATGCCTCGACGAAGGGCTTTGCGAAATGACGCAGGCGCCGGGTCCGGCCGGAACCGGAATCCTGCAGGAAGGAAGGCAGGATTTCATCATCCGGCGCCTGTTTCGCCGCGCGCTGGCGCAGCATCCGTTCGAAGGCTTTGGGGTCGATTCCGTCCGCCTTCATCACCAGCCGGATCATCGGATCCCGGACGGCTTCGTCGATCGTCAGGTCTTTGCGCTTTTGCATAGGAGCGGCTCCTTGCTCGGTCCGCATCGATTGATCACGGACCGCTTTTCTCTTTTTCACCGGCCGAAGCCGCATGACAGGCTGCTTTTTCGTCCTATCTCACTCTGGCAGGCTATCGGAGGGCCTTGTCGTTTGACGGGGAGTGATATAGGTGTTACCAGTAAGTAACATCTAAAAGTTACAGACCGGTAACACCCTAGTCAAGAGGTGGCGACGGTTTTTTTGGAAACGACGAAAGGAGATCATCATGAGTGACGGCGTCGCGGAGCGTTCCCGTCCCCGGGATCGGATCCTGGAGACGGCGCAGGACATGTTCCACAAGCACGGCATCAAGGGCGTTGGCGTCGACGCCATCACCGAGGCTGCCGGCACCAACAAGATGACGCTTTACCGCCATTTCGAGTCCAAGGACGAGCTGGTCGTTGAATGCCTGCGCGCCACGGCGGCGAAGGCTTCAAGAATCTGGGACGAGTTCGAGGCCCAGCATCCCGGCGACAAGCTCGCCCAGTTGCATGCCTGGGTCCAGAAGGCTTCGGAACTGCTCAGCGCCGACAGCCGCGGCTGCGACATGGCCAATGCCGCCGTCGAGCTCACCGAGGCCGACCACCCGGCCAGGCGCGTCATCAAGGAACTGAAGGAAGCCCAGCGCGAGAAGCTGGTAGCGCTTTGCCGCGATGCCGGCATCGGCCAGGCCGAACTGCTTGCCGACACGCTGTCGCTGCTGCTCGAAGGCGCCCGCGTCTCGATGCAGAGCGTCGGCGCCGAAGGCCCGAGCGCGCAATTCGTGCGCATGGCCGAAAGCCTGATCGCTTCATTCCGGGCGCGCTGACTCGGGGCTTACGGACTCCCCCTCATCCGGCCGCTTCGCGGCCACCTTCTCCCCGAGGGGAGAAGAGATTGGGGTCGGCGCCGACCGTCTCCTCTCCCTTGGGGGAGAGGTCGGATTGCCCCGAATTGCCCTTCGCAATTCGGATCGCAATCCGGGTGAGGGGGCTGGAGCGCCGCCTTATTGCGCACAAAGAAAAAGCCCGCTGCCGGGAGGAGGTGGCAGCGGGCTTGATTTCGAATACGGCACGGGAGGAGGTGTACCGCACTCAGCGCCGGTGTCTGGGAGGAGGAAGACATCCGACAGGTTCATAAATACGAGTTGCCCAACGATTCGGCAATTGCGAAACGTGCATAGCTGCTGTGCAGAATTGCGGGATCAATTATCAGACAAATCCGAATAGGCACCCGCCAGCACCCATTGCCGGCCTACTGCACCGGCACGTTTTCCTTGAAGATCAGCCGCGGCTCGATGAATTTCTTGGTCAGGTAGGGCGCCGAGGAGGCGATCGAGCCGAGCAGGCGGATCACAGACTGTTCGGCGATCAGCCGCGCATTCTGGTCGATGACGACATCGGCGAGGTCATCGACGAGATAGCGCCGTGTCTCCTTGGTCAGGTCGTGGCAGATGAAGACCGGCTTCCTGCGCGGCTTGGCTTCCAGCAACGCCCTGGCGACGCCGGAGCGTCCGCCGCCGACGCAGTAGATGCCGAGCAGATCCGGTTCGTCGTGCAGCGCCTTGATGGTGGCGCGGTAGCTGGCGTCTGGCTCGTCGTTGATCTCGACGGCGCTGGACACGGTGAGATTGGGGAACTCCTCGCTCAGCACCGAGCGGAACCCCATCTCGCGCTCTTCATGGCCGCGATAGGAGCGCGAGCCGACCATCATCGCCAGATGCCCGGTGCGGCCGCCGAGGAAGCGCCCCATCAGCAGCGCCGCTGTGCGGCCCGCCACGCGGTTGTCGATGCCGACATAGGCCGAGCGGGGCGCCGCCGGCACGTCTGAGACCAGCGTGACCAGCCTGATTCCCGCCTCGACCAGCTCGCGCAAGATGTTGCGCGTGCGCGGGTGATCGACGGCGATGACGCCGACGCCATTGGCCTTGAGCGACAGATTCTCCACAGCGCTCTGCAGCGCGCTGGGCGAAATGCCGGCAAGATTGTGGATGCGGCACGACGCGACCAGGGGCAGGCGCGCCGCATAGTCCTCGATGTGATGGGCAAGATCGGCCATGAAGGCGTTGGACCCGATCGGCAGGAAGAATTCGAGATGCGCCGGCTTCGAGGGCAGCACGACCTGGTCGAGTGTCGGCAGATAGCCGAGCTGCTTGGCCGCTTCCATCACGCGCTGCCGGTTGGCGGCGCTCGCGCCCGGACGGTTGTTCAGCACCCTGTCGACGGTCGCGGTCGACAGGCCGCAGCTCCTGGCGATGTCGGCTACGGTGGCTTTCATGGGTCCAGTCATAGGATGGGATGCGAGCCCCTGTCACGCCAAGTCAAAGTCCTGTCTC
>NZ_RZSB01000524.1:0-4265 GCF_004023285.1 Mesorhizobium sp. M2A.F.Ca.ET.067.02.1.1 | reverse complement strand
GGCCCGCCCCGCCAATGCCGGCCTCATGCTTGACGCGCGCATCGGCGCGGTCGAGCGCCAGGGGAGCCGAATTGCCTTGCTCCGTCATGGGCGCTGCTCCCCCGCCTGTGCGCTGTGATCGCGTTCCATACGCAGGCGCTCGGCGCGCCGCGACACCGCGTTGTTGGACGCGCCGGTGATGGCGCTGACCAGATCCTGGTTCGAGGCGTCGGGTTCGAAGACGCCGTTGTTGCGCCCGAGCCTCAGCACCACGATGCGGTCGGCGACGGCGCGGACATCCTCCATGTTGTGGCTGATCATGACGACGCCGAGACCGCGCGCGCGGACGCGGTCGATGAGGTTGAGTACTTCCGCCGTCTGCGCGACGCCAAGGGCGGCGGTCGGCTCGTCGAGCAGGATGAGTTTCGGCTCGAGCAGCAGCGAGCGCGCTATGGCGACCGTCTGGCGCTGGCCGCCGGACAGTGAGGCGACCGCTTCACGCACGCTTGGAATGCGCGCCGACAATTCGTTGAGCAGCGTCCAGGCGCGCATCTCCATCGCCACCTCGTCCAGCCGAAGCGGGCTGAGCTCGTTGCCGAGGAAAATGTTGGCGACGACATCGAGGTTCTCGCAAAGCGCGAGGTCCTGGAACACCGTGGCGATGCCGAGCGTCAGCGCAGCGCGCGGGTCGGGCAGCGTGACCGGCCGACCCCGGAAATTGATCGTTCCCGAGCTCGGCTGATGCACGCCGGCCAGAATCTTGACCAGTGTCGACTTGCCGGCGCCGTTGTCGCCGACCAGGGCGACGACCTCGCCTGCATGGACGTCGAAGTCGATATCGGTCAGCGCCGAGACGGCGCCGAAATTCTTCGATATGCCGCGCAGGCTGAGCACCAGCTCGCCGACGGATGCCGACCCTTCAGGACTTTCGCTCATGCGCCGCCTTTCTTGACAGTCGTTGCCTGGACATCCGGCCGCCCATGGGCGGCCGGATGCCAATTGATCAGTTGGTGATGCCGAGCTTCTTGCAGCCTTCGGCATAGCGGTCGACGCAGAGCTCGGCCGCCGTGTTGATCTTCTTGTCGATGATCTCGGCCTTGAGGTTCTCCTGCGTCACCACCGCTGGCGTGAAGAGCTGCGAGGGCGTGTCGTAGAGCGTCATCTCGGCCTTCGGCGTCTCGCCCGACAGGAGCTTGACGGCGACGTTGGCCGCGGCGGCCGCGACAATCTCGCTCGGCTTGGAGATGGTGTTGTACTGATCACCGGCGATGATCAGTTGCAGAGCCGCGATCGTCGCGTCGTTGCCGGTCACCGGCGGAACCGGATCGACGCCGGCCGCCTTGAAGGCCGCGATCGCGCCGCCGCCGGTGCCGTCATTGGCGGCGACCACGCCGAGGATCTTGGCGCCGAAGCGCGTGACTTGGCCGCTCGCCCATTGCTGGGCCTTCGGCGGCGCCCATTCCGGCGTGTCGAACTCGGCCAGGATCGGGTAGCCGCTGTTGTCGAGGCCTTCGTGGATGCCCTTCTTGATGAGACCGGCGGCCGCGTCGGTCGGCGAGCCGTTGATCTGCAGCAGGCCGCCATTGGCCGGGTCGACCTTGAGCGCCTTGAGATGCTCGACCAGCGAATCCGCGATCGCCTTGCCGATGCCTTCATTGTTGAAGGACACGTAGAAATCGGCGGGCGCCGTCGGAATGGGCCGGTCATAGGCGATCACCTTGACGCCCTGGCTCTGCGCCAGCTTGACCAGCGAGGCGGCGGCGGTGGAATCGACCGGATCGAGCACGATCGCTTTGGCGCCTTGCGAGATTACCGAATTGAACTGCTGCTGCTGGCGAGCCGCATCCGCATCGGCGTTCTGGTAGATCACCTTGCATCCGGGGCACAGTTTCTTCATCTCGGCGACGAAGCCCGGATAGTCGTGCTGCTCGTAGCGGGTCGATGCCTGGTCGGGCATCAGGAAGGCCACCGTGGCGTCGGTGACGGTGTCGGCGAAGGCTGCCGTGCTGCCGAGCAGCGAGACGGCGAAAACGGCCGCGATGGTCGATTTCAAGGCAAACGGCGATTTCCAAGCATGTCTGGTCATTCGAATGTCTCCCTTTCGAGAAATGGTTTCACGGGCCTGCGCGGTGAACGGCGCGCCAGGCCTTGACTGCATGTCGAACTGTTGAAAGGAGTATGATCAGTCGGCTGAGGATCGATCCGATCCTGGTAAAGCCGCGCAAACATCCTCCTGAAGTGCTGGATTTCACAACAAACGATCTCCAGCACCGGGTGCGTTACACCCCGCGTTCTTCCTTCCCTGAATGTCTCTTTTGTGTTGACGCAATTCCTTTTGGAATTGCTTTGAGCTCCTCCCGGTTTCCTCCCTGTTAGGCGGCAATCTCCGCGTTGATGTTCTCAGCCAGCAAGGCCCGGAAGCGCGAAGGCGACATGCCTTTCTGCGCCAGGAACTGGCGGTTGAAATTTGAGATGTTGTTGTAGCCGGCGGCGTAGCAGATCTCGGTGATCGACATCTGCGCCTCGCTCATCAACAGCTGGCAGGCAAGGTTGATGCGCAGCCGGTTGACATATTGCACCAGCGCCATGCCGGTGTGGCGGCGGAAGCTGCGCGAGAAGGCGCTCGGGCTGCGCCCGGCGATCTCGGCCAGCGTCCCTTCGCTGAACGGCTCGGTCAGGTGGCAATTGATGTAGGCGAGCGCCTGGTTGATGCCTGCCGACATGAAGCCGGAGGGGTCGGGCAGATAGCCGGCGCTGGCCAGCGTGCGGACGTCGCCGGCGCGGTTCAAGATGTCGAGCACGGCCATGAACAGCGACAGGCGACGCACGCCCTGCGCCTCGGTCAACTCCGCCAGCAGAGGCGCCGCAAGCTCGGCCGTCGCCGGCGAGAACAGCGCGCCGCGGCGGCTGGTTTCAAGGATACCGGCGCAGGCGGCAAGTTCGGGCAAGGCGGCTGAAGCGCTGGCGATGAATTCTTCGGAGAACTGGACGACGCGGCCGCGCAGCGGCACGGTCTCGCCCGGCGGCACGTCGCTGACCCAATTGTGCGGCAGGTTCGGCCCGGTGAGCACCAGATTGCCTGGCTCGAACTCACCGATGAAGTCGCCGACGAAATAACGGCCAGTGGTGGCGACGACCAGATGAAGTTCGTATTCGGGATGGAAGTGCCAGCGCACGGTGCGGAAAGGATAGCCGTGGGCCCAGGCCTTGAACGACTCTCCCTGTCTGATCTGGACGACTTCCAGGTCCGGATTCATGTTCATTTCCTCCCCGCGCGGGTCCGGTCTTGTGACCGGTTGCTGCGCTTCGTCAGGCGGGCCCGTCTCTTCCCACTGGCCGCCGTGATTGAAAGCTTAGGCGGCAATTGAAGCCCCTGCCACCACGGCTTGTCCACCCAAGCGATACTTTTTTGACGTTTTGGAGCGGACCGAAGCAAGCCGATGTTGTGAAAGCAATTCCTTAACCATAGCGGTTCAGGATCGTCCCCTGGTCAGTGGGGACACCCTGATTGAAAAAGCTGGCGCGCCCTCTTCGCCGCCTGGCGTTTCTCGCTGCGGCGGTTGCGCTGGGTACGGCGGCACAGGCCTCGGATTTCTCCGAGCCGTGGAAGAATGCCGCCCGCCCGCTGGTGATCGACGCCTACGAATACAATTCGATCGACTGGCAGCAGCTCGTCACCGACAAGCGCGTCGCCGGCTTCATCAACAAGGCTTCCGACGGGCTGCCGCCGCCTTATTTCTGCTTCGGCGCCGAGGCGGACGTGAAACTCTGCAAGGCGCAGTGGAAGCGCTATGCGGTGACGCGTGAATTGTTCCAGACGCGCAAGATCGTGGCCAAGGCGCTCGGCCTGAAATGGGGCGCCTATCACCTGGCGCGGCCCGGCAACCCGGTCGAGCAGGCCAATAATTTCATCGATTTCGCGGAACCGGCGCCGGATGAGCTGATGGCTCTCGACATCGAAGGCATCGATCCGACGCAATGGATGTCGCTGGAAGACGCCGAGGAATTCGTGCGGCAGGTGCACCGCCGCGTCGGCCGTTTCCCGGTGCTCTATGTCAATGGCAAGACGGCGCAGTATATCGCCGACAATCGCTACCAGTACCGTCTGCTGTCGCGGCTGCCGCTCTGGTATGCGCGCTACAAGCCTGACATCGACGTGCATTTCCCGATGGGCAACTGGCAGGGCTATGCGCTGTGGCAATTCTCGGCGCAGGCGAATTGCGGCCGTTTCCGCTGCCCCTACCGGGTGCCCGGCACGTCGAGCAAACCGCCAAACGCCCATTGCC
>NZ_RZSB01000523.1:0-4270 GCF_004023285.1 Mesorhizobium sp. M2A.F.Ca.ET.067.02.1.1 | reverse complement strand
TCCCGCCCCCGCATCGCGCCCGACCACCGAGACCATTGATGACAAAGGCAGCATTGATAACCGGGATCACCGGGCAGGACGGCGCCTATCTGGCGCAGCTCCTGCTTTCGAAGGGTTACGAGGTCCACGGCCTGGCGCGACGGTCGAGCACGGCCGACGTCAACACGATGCGGCTGAAATGGCTGGGCATCGAGGACGACGTGCGGATCGTGGATGGCGACATCACGGACCTGTCGGGCCTGACCCGAACCATGCGCGACGTAAGGCCGGACGAGGTCTACAACCTTGCCGCGCAGTCTTTCGTCAAATCGTCCTGGCAGCAGCCTATCCTGACGAGCAACGTCACCGGCATCGGCGTCACCAATATGCTGGAGGCGCTGCGTCTTGAAGTGCCCGGGGCGCGTTTCTATCAGGCTTCGTCGTCGGAGATGTACGGCCTTATCCAGGAGCCGATGCAGTCGGAGACCACGCCTTTCCATCCCCGCTCGCCCTATGCGGTAGCCAAGGCCTACGGCCATTGGATCACCGTCAATTATCGCGAGAGCTTCGGCCTGCATGCCTCGAGCGGCATCCTGTTCAATCACGAATCGCCGCTTCGCGGCATCGAATTCGTGACCCGCAAAGTCACGGACTCCGTCGCGCGCATCAAGATGGGGCTGGCGAGGGAGCTGCGCCTGGGCAACGTCGACGCCAGGCGCGACTGGGGCCACTCGAGGGACTATGTCCGCGCCATGTGGCTGATGCTGCAGCAGGGAAAGCCCGACGACTATGTGGTCGCCACCGGCAGGACGACGACGGTGCGCGACATGTGCAGGATCGCCTTCGAGCATGTCGGGTTGAAGATGAACGACCATCTTGTCATCGATCCAGACCTGTTCAGGCCGGCGGAAGTCGAGATCCTGCTCGGCAATCCGGCCAAGGCTAAGGCGAAGCTCGGATGGGAAGCGACGATCTCCCTGGAAGAGATGATCCGCGAGATGGTGGACGCCGATCTCGCGCGCCACGCAGCCGCCAGGCGTTGAAAGGGAAGCCGTTGTGACGCCGCGTTCCGCCACGCATCCGCATCCGGACAACGCTTCATGGTTCGTGAGGCCGGCATGCGCGTTTTGATGACCGGCGCCAACGGTTTCGTCGGCCCCTATGTCGGCGAGGCATTGCGCAAGATCTGCGGCCCTGAGGTCGTCATTGCCGCGACCTCCAAGGATGGGGGCCCGCACCCCGCTTTCGGCCAGGTCGAAGAGCTGGACGTGACGGATACGGCCGCCGTCCATGAGGCCATGGCCCGTCATCGGCCAACGCATGTCATCCACCTGGCGGCGGTCGCGGCCCCCGATGCCGCCCAGGCGAATCCACGAAACACGTGGCGCATCCACGTGGACGGCGCGCTCAACGTGGCCAATGCCATCCTCAACACGGCTCCGGACTGCTGGCTCGTCCATGTCGGATCCGGTCTGGTCTATGGCGAAAGCGCGAAGACCGGACGACCGCTCGACGAAAGCACGCTGCTTGCCCCGGTCGACGACTACGCCGCAACCAAGGCCGCGGCCGACCTCGCGCTCGGCGCGCTGTCGTACCGGGGGTTGAAATGCGTTCGGATGCGTCCCTTCAATCATACGGGACCGGGCCAGACTGAGGCATTCGCAGTGCCGGCCTTCGCCATGCAGATCGCGCGGATCGAAGCAGGCCTCGCTCCGCCGCTCATCCGCGTCGGCAATCTCGACGCCAGGCGCGATTTTCTGGACGCGCGCGACATTGCCAATGCCTATGCGCGCGCGGTCTTGAACAGCAACAAGCTTGCGCCGAACACCATCTTCAACCTTGCGTCCGGCCTCTCCTGGCGGATGGCAGATATTCTGGATCTGCTGCTGGCGCAAAGTAGCGTCAAGATCGTCGTGGAGCAGGATCCTTTGCGGATGAGGCCAAGCGACCTGCCATGCATCGTCGGCGATGCGACCCGCGCCCGGACCCTGCTTGGCTGGGCGCCCGAGCATTCTTTCGAGGAGACGCTTGCGGCGGTCCTGCAGGATTGCCGTGCACGTGTGGCCCAGGCGTGAGCAAAGCAGCGTCGTCGGCTTCGCGGAAGCAGGATTGCCCCGATGTCGGCCAGGCGAGCGAAGCAGGCGTGCGGCAGCGGGCGGCCCGGGATGAGCCGCTGGCGATCAAGCGACGAACTGGCAGCAATAGCGACCCGTATCGCAGCCGCTTTTAGTTGATGTTGCGGCATTGAGCTTTGCTTCGCCCCGTCCTATAAGGCCGCGCGCAAGCGGGCATGCCCCGCCTGCTGGGGCGTCGCCAAGCGGTAAGGCATCGGTTTTTGGTACCGACATTCCCAGGTTCGAATCCTGGCGCCCCAGCCATCCCTCACATTGCCAACCAGCTCCGCCCCGGGCATCGCCCAGCGCAGGATCAGCGTTGTTTCAACTGCGCTGCGTGGCGATCTGCCTCGGAACCAGGAACCTGGCCGCAAGGGCGCAGAGCAAGATGGTGAACATCAGGATCAGCGCCACCAGCGCGTTGATATCCGGCGAGAAACCCAGTCGCATCATCGCCCACAGGCGTACCGGCAGCGTCGTCTGGGTGCCGGTGACCAGAATGGTGATCATGGTCTCGTCGAACGACAGGGCGAAAGCCAGGATGGCGCCGCCCACCATCGCGCTCGAAAGGTTGGGCAGGATGACGCGCCAGAAGGTCTGCCATTTGGTCGCGCCGAGGTCGTAGGAGGCCTCGACCAGCGTGCGGCTCATCGACTGCAGGCGCGTCAGCACCGTGCGATAGACGATGGCGAGCACGAAGACCGTATGGCCTATGACGACCGTCAGCAGCGAGCGTTCGAGCCCGATCTCACGGAAGAAGATCAACAGCGCCAGGCCGCTGATGATGGGCGGCATCAGGAACGGCAGAAAGACGATGAACTGCAGCAGCGAGCGGCCGGCGCGGCGGCCATGATAGTAGAGGGCCAGCAATGTGCCGCTCACGACCGAGAGGACGACCGTGCAGACGCCGACGACGAGCGTGGTGCGGAGGGCGGCCAGAATCTCGTGATTCCCAGCCAATGCGACATAGGTCTCGACCGTCGGTGACGACCAGTCGACCTCGCCGCGCGCCACGGGAAAGAAGGACGACGCGATGGGCACGAAAAGCGGGCTGTAGAGCAGCGCCGCGACCAGGACGGTTATCGCGGCGAGAAGGATGGTGGAGAGGCGCGGCGCGGCGATCAAAGCGAGGCCCCCCGATTGCGCCCGAAGCGCTCGCCGAGAAGGATCGCGACGATCACCACGACGGCCAGCGCCACCGACAGAGCGGCGCCGAAGGGCCAGTTATAGGCGGTGCCGAACTGGCTGTAGAGGATGCGGCCGAAGGTGAAGCCGCTGATGCCGCCGACCATCTGCGGCGTCAGGAAATCGCCGATCGCCAGCACGAAGACGAAGCTCGCCGCCGAGGCGACGCCGGGCAGGGACAGCGGCAAGGTGATGCGCAGGAACGTCTGCAGGCTGCTTGCGCCGAGATCGTC
This sequence comes from Mesorhizobium sp. M2A.F.Ca.ET.067.02.1.1, assembly GCF_004023285.1. Taxonomy (NCBI): domain Bacteria; kingdom Pseudomonadati; phylum Pseudomonadota; class Alphaproteobacteria; order Hyphomicrobiales; family Phyllobacteriaceae; genus Mesorhizobium; species Mesorhizobium sp. M2A.F.Ca.ET.067.02.1.1. Next base: position 759 of record NZ_RZSB01000523.1, on the reverse strand, counting down.
GGACGCGCGCAAGAGCACCTGCGGGATGCGCTCGAGCGCCAGGAAGATCGGCAGGATCGCGAAGGGAATCAAAAGCAGCGTCAGCGTGAGCAGGATGGCGTTCATATTGAAGACGAAGAGCGTCGACAGCTCGGCGAGAATGCCAAGTCCGACCAGCGCCTTGTTGAGAAAACCATTGAGGCCGAGAATGCTGCGGATCGCGTAGATCTTGATGACGTAGCTCATCAAGAGCGGCACCATGAGCAACATCAGCAGCGCGTAACGCCAGCGGCCGCGCAGCGTGGTCAGGAAATAGGCTGTCGGATAGGCGAGCAGGATCGAGATCACCGCCACCGAGAGGCAGAGCACGATCGTGCGCCAGAACACCGGGAGGAAGACCGGCTCGGCGAAGAAGCGAACATAGTTGACCAGCGTCGGCGCGTAGACGATCTGGCCCTGGTCGACGCTGAAGAAGCTGTAGACCAGGAAGATCGCCAGCGGCACCAGGACGAACACCACCGGCAGCGCGAAGGCAAGCGCGGTGACCAGCGGCGACCAGCGGATGGCGACGGGACGCGCCAGGCCAGCGCTCTTCATGCCAGCACCAGATGGCCTTCGTGCGGCGCGAAGGAAAGCGCCATGGTCTCGCCGGTCCTCAGCGCGCTGCCGTCCACCCGGCTCGGAAAGCGCAGCCTGAGGCGCTGCGCGGCATCGCCGCCGGCCGCGATGGTGGCGACCGTCGAGGAGCCGGCAAAGGCAAGATCGGCGACGGTGCCGGAA
>NZ_RZSB01000522.1:0-4274 GCF_004023285.1 Mesorhizobium sp. M2A.F.Ca.ET.067.02.1.1 | reverse complement strand
CAGGGTGCAGCTTGATCAACCGACCGAAATCTGGTTGGTCATCAAGGGCAAGTCAAAGGCGGCGGCTGCGGCCACGCCGGCGCCGCGGAACTCTAGATTCCGTACCTGCTCAAATGTTATCACCGGCTCCTTCGAGGTTTCCGCTTCCGAGAAATGCGCCTTAGGCGGCAGCTACTCGCAAGCTGCCGGAGTCCCGACAGTGATCGAGGGTAAGTCAAAGGTGGCTGCTCCAGCGCCGCGGAACTCCAAGTTCCGTACCTGCAGCGGCACTACCGGTACCTTCCAGATTCCCGTTTCCCGGAAATGTCCATTGAGCGGCTACGCGAATGATTGAGAGTTAGGTGATGAGATCGGACCCGGTCGTTCCGGTGGTTGGGTTTTGACCCTTGCTTCGTAACAAAAAAGCCCGGCGCAGGCCGGGCTTTTCGTCGGAATGGAGATATTCCGTCAGTCGGCGTCAATCGCCTCAGCGATGCGGGCGATCGCCTGCTGATAGACGCTTGCCGAATTCCAGCCGGCGATCGCGCCCATATTGGCCTGATAGCTCGCGCCGGCGCGCCAGCCATGGCCCTTGAGGAAGTTGGCGGTGGATGCCAGCGCCGTGTTGCGGTCGCGCAAATTGCCGCTGCCGACGCCATATTTCAGCACGTTTCCGGGCAGGAACTGGGTATGGCCGATCTCGCCATGCATGGCGCCGACCGAGGAGGCGCTGAGCGCGCCGCGATCGACAAGCTTCAGCGCGGCGATGGCATGCGGCTTGAAATAATCCGGGCGACGGCAGTCATAGGCGAGCGTCACGATCGCCGAAACCGTGTTTTGGTTCCCCATCGAGGCGCCGAAACCGGTTTCCATGCCCCAGATGGCGAGCAGCACGCCCGGCGGCACGCCATAGGTGCTCTCGATATTGGCAAACATCGCCGCGTTTGCTTTCTTCAGCGCGCGGCCTCGGGAGATGATCGCGGATGCGCCACGGCGCTGCATGAAGCTTTCCACCGAGCCGCTGAACGCCTTGTGGATCGCCCGGTCGGCGGCGATCGTCCTGGTGGCGTAAGTGGCACCCGCCAGCGCGGACAGGCCCCTCTGGCCGACACCCTCGGCTCTGGCCTCGCCGGCAAAATCCTGTTTCCAGGCGTCAAAGCCGGCGCCGTTCTTGCCACAGCTCGGAGCCGCCTCGGCGCCCGCCGTCAGCGCCAGCGTCGCCACTACCGCCGCCGCAAAAATCCTTCCTTTGGCAAAAAATGCCATCTCGTTCTCCTGAATTGCCTGAATCACGTCCCGGTTGTGAATTTGCCAGCGAAACGCCGGGTTGTCACCGCCTCCGCGGAGCACGTGACACTCGACACTGGCGAAAGAAGGGCAATTTGCCTACGATCGGGCATCAGGTGTGGCGGGCTTGCCTCATGAAGGACGTTGATGTCGTGATCGTTGGCGCCGGTTCCGCGGGACTTGCCGCGGCAAAGGTGCTTCGAGCCGCCGGACATTCCTTCCTTCTTCTCGAGGCCATGGACCGCATCGGCGGCCGCGCCTGGACCAGCGACCGCCATTTCGGCGTGCCTTTCGACATCGGCTGCGCCTGGCTGCACGCGGCAGACCGCAATCCGTATTTTCCGGAAGCCAAGGCCGCCGGCTGGACGCTGCATCACCATGACATGAATGTCGACCATCTCTATTATCGCAAGCGCAAGGCGAGCGAGGAGGAGGAGGCCGAGATGAAGGCGGCCGATGCCAAGCTCTTCGAACTGCTCGCCAATCATCAAGTCAAGGACGGCGACGACGACCGGCTGTCGGGGCTGCTTGCCAGGGGCCACGCGCCGCGCGCCGCGGCCACCTTCGCCGGCCCGATGGATTTCGGCGCCGACGAGGACGAGATCTCGATCCGCGACTTCCAGGCAGCCGCCGACCTCGACCCCAACTATTTCAGCAAGGAAGGGTTCGGCGCGCTGGTCGCGCGTTTCGGCTTCGACGTGCCGGTCGAACTGTCGACGCCGGTGCGCAAGATCCTTTGGGATGTGCCGGGAATCGCCTGCGTCACCGACCGCGGCACGGTGCGCGCCAAGGCGGTCATCGTCACCGCTTCGCCCGCCGTGCTCGCCTTCGAGGAGATCGAGTTCTCGCCCGCGCTGCCCGACGCGCATTTCGGTGCCTTCTTCGACCTGCCCATGGGCATGCTGACCAAGCTGCCGGTTGAGATCAAGGGCACGAGGCTCGGCCTTGCGCCTTTCGACGACCTTTTGATCGAGCGCATGGCCAGGCACGACATCTATTTCCTCTGCTTCCCCTTCGATCTCGATCTGATGGTCGGCTTCGTCGGCGGCGACTTTGCCTGGGAAATGTCGGCCGCCGGCGAGGCAGCCGGGGTCGATTTCGTCGTCGACCGCCTGTGCGGCATCTTTGGTGGAGACGTGAGGAAGCATGCCGGCCGCGCCATGATGACGAACTGGGGCGCGGAGCGCTTTGTGCGCGGCGCCTATGCGGCGGCGCGCCCGGGCCGCTCCGAAGCGCGCGCGACGCTGATGCAGCCTATTGCCGAGAAGATCTTCTTCGCTGGCGAGCATGTCGCCGGTCCGCTGATCCAGTCCTGCGGCGGCGCGAGGCTCTCGGGCGAAAGCGTGGCCAGGCAGGTCATTGCCTAGATTGCGGCGAAGTAGCACTGGAACGCCGGACGCCGGCGGGCGTTAGGGGCGAACCCACATCCACGCATGGGTCCCACGGGGTTGATGCATGAAGCTTTTCGACTGTCCAAACTGCGGGCACCGCCTTTATTTCGAGAATGCCCAGTGTCTGAACTGTTCCAGCCTGGTGCTCTACGACCCGGAGCAGGCGAAATTCGTGCTCAGCGGCGAGGGCGGCGTCCTTCCATGTGGCAACGCCGATGAATGCGCGTGCAACTGGCGGGCCGAGAACGGCCGGACCTTCTGCCGCGCCTGCGCTCTCAATCAGGTCATTCCCGACCTTTCCATCGACGGCAACCGCAGGCGCTGGATCCGGGTCGAAGCGGCGAAGAAGCGTGCCGTCTACTCCCTGCTCGCCCTCGGCCTTCCGGTTACGCCCAAGGCCGATGCGGGCGACGAGACCGGTCTGGCCTTCGACTTTCTCGCCGACCCGATCGGCGCCGGTCCAGGCGGGGAACGCATCCTGACCGGCCATGACAACGGATTGATCACGCTCAACGTCGCCGAGGCCGATTCCGCCGAGCGCGAGCGCCGGCGCATCGAGATGGGCGAGAATTACCGCACCTTGCTCGGCCATTTCCGCCATGAACTCGGCCACTATTATTGGGACCGGCTGGTCCGTGACGATCCCGCATATCTTTCGGCTTTCCGCGCGCTCTTCGGCGACGAGCGGACCGATTACGAGCAGGCCTTGCAGGCCTACTACGCCAACGGCGCGCCGCCGGACTGGCAGCAGCGCCACATCTCCGCCTACGCCACGTCCCATCCCTGGGAGGATTGGGCCGAGACCTTCGCGCACCATCTGCACATCACCGACACGCTCGAGATGGTGCATGCGCTGAATCTTCCGCTCGGCCGGCTGGAAACCGTCGGCGACGGCGACCTGCCGCGCGCCGATACCGGCGGACATTTGCAGCCGGCGCCTGGCGATCCAGATCCGGTGCAGGAGCCGTTCGAGAGGATCCTCGCCCGCTGGCTGGTGCTTTCGGAGGCCTCCAATTCGATCAACCGCTGCATGGGACTGCCGGACCTCTACCCCTTCGTGATTTCCGAGGTGTCGGCGCGAAAACTGGCCTTCGTGAACGACCTTCTGACCGGCGCGCGGAAAAAGCCTGGAACAATTCGTGAGCCGGCAGCGGCACTTTAGCCGGAACGCATAGATCCCTGTTTCGTTTCCGAGCCCTAGGGCATGATCCCCAAAAGCGGGAACCGGTTTTCGGAAAGATCATGCTCCGACAAAGGAGCTGGATCAGGATGACGTATCTTTGAAACGTCATCCTGATCCAGGGAGCGTTGAAAACGGAGTTAAAAACGATGAAACGCATGTTGTTTCCGGCGCTTGCCGGTGCGCTGCTCGCCATGTCGGGCGCCGCTTTCGCCGATACCCCCGTCGCGGCCGTGACGGACTTGAATGTCCGCGCCGGGCCGGGTCCGCAATACCCAGTCGTCGGCGTGCTGGCGGCCGGCCAGTCGGCCACGCTTACCGGCTGCATCGAAGGCAGCAAATGGTGCACCATCGCCGAAGTCGGCCGTCACATAGTCGGAATAGACCCAACCCTTGCCGCCGACCGATGACGTCTACACCAGGGACACCTACACCTG
>NZ_RZSB01000521.1:0-4276 GCF_004023285.1 Mesorhizobium sp. M2A.F.Ca.ET.067.02.1.1 | reverse complement strand
GGTCTGACCGAAAACCGCTACGGCGTCGAGGGCCGCAATCACGTCAAGGAAGAAGGCGGCGTCGCGCCCGGCCATGGCTCGCTCGCGGTCGACTATATCGCCCGTGACGAATCCAACCCCTATTTCACCTACGACCCGGCGCAGTGCATCGTCTGCTCGCGCTGCGTGCGCGCCTGCGAAGAGGTGCAGGGCACCTTCGCGCTGACCATCGAGGGCCGCGGCTTCGAATCGCGCATGGTCGCCGGCATGCATGAGGATTTCATCGCTTCGGAATGCGTCTCCTGCGGCGCCTGCGTGCAGGCCTGCCCGACCGATGCGCTGCGCGAGAAGACGGTGCTGGAAAAAGGCATGCCGGAGCGCTCGGCTGTCACCACCTGTGCCTATTGCGGCGTCGGCTGCTCGTTCAAGGCCGAAGTGAAGGATGACGAGGTCATCCGCATGATGCCCTACAAGGACGGCAAGGCGAACCACGGCCATTCCTGCGTGAAAGGCCGGTTTGCCTATGGCTACGCCACGCACAAGGACCGCATCCTGTCGCCGATGATCCGCGAGAAGATCACCGATCCGTGGCGCGAAGTGAGCTGGGAAGAGGCGATCGCCCACACGGCGAAGGAATTCCGCCGCATCCAGTATCAGTATGGACGCACCGCGATCGGCGGCATCACCTCCTCGCGCTGCACCAACGAGGAGACCTATCTCGTCCAGAAGCTGGTGCGGCAGGGCTTCCGCAACAACAATGTCGACACCTGCGCGCGCGTCTGCCATTCGCCGACCGGCTACGGGCTCGGCCAGACCTACGGCACCTCGGCCGGTACGCAGGATTTCGATTCGGTCGAGTTCACCGACGTCGCCGTCATCATCGGCGCCAATCCGGCGTCCGCCCATCCGGTGTTCGCCTCGCGGCTGAAGAAGCGGCTTCGCCAGGGCGCCAAGCTGATCGTGCTCGATCCGCGCCGCACCGAGATGGTGAAATCGGCGCATATCGAGGCCGACTATCACCTGCCGCTGAAGCCCGGCACCAATGTGGCGGTGCTGACGGCGCTGGCGCATGTCATAGTCACCGAGGGCCTCTACAACGAAGCCTTCGTGCGCGAGCGCTGCGACTGGGCCGAGTTTCAGGACTGGGCGTCCTTCGTCGCCCTGCCGGAGAACAGCCCGGAGACGGTCGGCAAGCTGTCCGGCGTCGACCCTGAAGCCATCCGGGGTGCCGCGCGCCTTTACGCCAAGGGGGGCAATGGCGCGATCTATTACGGCCTCGGCGTCACCGAACACAGCCAGGGCTCGACCACGGTGATGGCGATCGCCAACCTCGCCATGGCAACCGGCAATATCGGCCGTCCGGGCGTCGGCGTGAATCCGCTGCGCGGCCAGAACAATGTGCAGGGCTCCTGCGACATGGGTTCCTTCCCGCATGAGTTGCCGGGCTACCGCCACATCTCGGGCGAAGCGGTGCGCGACATCTATGAGAGCCTGTGGGGTGTGAAGCTGGACGACGAGCCCGGCCTGCGTATCCCCAACATGCTGGACGCCGCCGTCGACGGCTCGTTCAAGGGCATCTACATCCAGGGCGAGGACATCCTGCAGTCCGATCCCGACACCAAGCATGTCGCCGGCGGTCTCGCCGCTATGGAATGCGTCGTGGTGCACGACCTCTTCCTCAACGAGACGGCCAACTACGCGCATGTCTTCCTGCCGGGTTCGACCTTCCTCGAGAAGGACGGCACCTTCACCAATGCCGAGCGCCGCATCAACATGGTGCGCAAGGTCATCGAGCCGAAGGCGCGCTACGCCGACTGGGAGGCGACGCAGGAGCTTGCCCGCGCCATCGGGCTCGACTGGAACTATACCCATCCGTCTGAGATCATGGACGAGATCGCCAAGACGACGCCGAGCTTCGCCGGCGTCTCGTTCGAGCTGCTTGACCGTGTCGGCTCGGTGCAGTGGCCCTGCAACGAGAAGGCGCCGCTCGGCACGCCGATCATGCATGTCGACGGCTTCGTGCGCGGCAAGGGCAAGTTCATCCGCACCGAATATGTGGCGACGGACGAGCGGACAGGCCCGCGCTATCCGCTGCTGCTCACCACCGGCCGCATCCTGTCGCAGTACAATGTCGGCGCGCAGACCAGGCGCACGGAGAACGTTGCTTGGCATGCCGAGGACCGGCTGGAGATCCATCCGCATGACGCCGAGGTTCGCGGCGTGCGCGAAGGCGACTGGGTGCGGCTGGCGAGCCGCTCCGGCGAAACCACGCTGCGCGCGCTGATCACCGACCGCGTCTCGCCCGGTGTCGTCTACACGACCTTCCACCATCCGGACACGCAGGCCAATGTGATCACCACCGACTTCTCGGACTGGGCGACCAACTGTCCGGAATACAAGGTCACCGCCGTGCAGGTGGCGCCGTCCAACGGCCCGACCGACTGGCAGAAGGACTATAACGAGCAGGCCAAGCAGAGCCGGCGTATCGCCCCGCTGGCGGCAGCGGAGTAGTCCTTGGGCGCGCGCCGCAAAGCGACGACGCAAATTACGCGGCTCGCGCATCGCGCCGGCGGCACCGCGGCCGCGAACCGCATGGTGCCGGAAGAGACGCCGGTGGCGTTCTCCTTTGCCGGCACCACGCATGCGGTGATGATGGCAAGCCCAGCCGATTTCGAGGATTTCGCGCTCGGCTTCTCGCTGACCGAGGGTATCATCGCCGATCCGAAAGAAATCGAGGCGATCGAGGTCGAGGATCTCGGCGCCGGCATCGACATCCAGATCAGGCTGAAGGACCAGGCCAACACGCGCTTCCAGGCGCGGCGGCGCCGGCTGGCCGGACCGGTCGGCTGCGGCTTGTGCGGCATTGAGTCCATCGAGGAGGCGATGCGCTCGGTCGAGGCAGTTGGTGCGTCAAAACTTACGCTTCAAGCGGAAGACATCACGAGCGCCGTCCGGTTGCTGTCGAAGGTTCAGCCGCTGCATGCCGAGACCGGCGCGGTGCATGCGGCCGGCTTCTACGTGCCCGGCAAGGGCGTCGTGATGGCGCGCGAGGATGTCGGGCGGCACAATGCGCTGGACAAGCTCGCCGGCGCGCTGGCCAAGGCAGGCATCGATGGCGCAAGCGGCGCGGTCGTGGTGACCTCGCGCGTCTCGGTCGAGATGGTGCAGAAGACGGCCGCCATCGGCGCTTCGATCATCATGGCGGTTTCGGCGCCGACGGCGCTTGCCATCCGCACGGCGGATGCCGCCGGCATGACGCTGGTGGCGCTGGTGCGCGGCGACGATTTCGATATTTTCACCCACCCCGAACGGGTGGCTTCCGGAGTTGCCAAGCATGTCGCATGACGAAGACCACATCGCCAGCACCAGGGAAAAGCTGGTGCGCATGGCCAACCAGATCGCCACCTTCTTCCACTCGAAGCCGCGCGAGGAAGGCATTGCCGGGCTGGCGGAGCACATCAACAAATTCTGGGAACCCCGGATGCGGCGGCAGCTCTTCGAGCTGCTCGACGGCGACGCTGAGGATTTCGACGCGTTGGTGATCGCGGCCTCGGCCAGGATCAAGCGGCCGATCTCCCCTGCGGAGGCCGACAGGAAGCTTGGGGTCACAGCCTTTCCGGCCGATATCGCCGCTTCGCAGGAATGATGTAGCGACCGGACGGCGTTATATTCCTTTCCGCTAAAGTTTAAGCTGCCGCTATCGGCACGGCTCTGCTATGGTTGGCGGCAGAAAGTCGTCTGGCCGGGCGGGGTAGTTCGCGTGAGGCCGATCGAGACCAGATACGCCCGTAGCGGGGATGTGCGGATCGCCTATCAGGTGATCGGCCAGGGCTCTTTCGATCTCGTCTTCGTACCGGGCTTCATCTCCAATCTCGACCTGCATTGGGAAGACGAGGGCTACAGCCGCCTCTTGAAACGGCTCTCCGCCTTCTCGCGGCTGATCCTGTTCGACAAGCGCGGCACCGGGCTATCCGACCGCGTCGACACCCGCCACCTGCCCAGCCTCGAGACGCGCATGGACGATGTCCGAGCGGTGATGGACGCCACAGGCAGCGGCCGTGCCGCTATCCTCGGCGCCTCGGAAGGCGCGCCGATGGCGATGCTGTTCGCCGCCACCTATCCGGAGCGGACGCGGGCGCTGGTGCTCTACGGCGGCTATGCGCATTTCCACAAATGGGTGATGCCGCCGGAACGGCTGGAAGCATTCATCGAGACGGCGGAAACATCCTGGGGCACCGGCGCGACCTTGCCCAATTTCGCGCCGGGCCGGGTCGACGATACCCACTTCACTCAGTGG
>NZ_RZSB01000520.1:0-4280 GCF_004023285.1 Mesorhizobium sp. M2A.F.Ca.ET.067.02.1.1 | reverse complement strand
AGCTTCCTCGATGCCCAGGCTTACGCGAATTGGCTGTCGGCAAAAACGGGTGAAACCTGGCGGCTGCCCACCAACGTAGAGTGGGCCTATGCAGCTAGCGAGCGGTTTCGGCCCGACATCGAGGGGGGCGACGGCGACCCGGCGGATCCGGCGAGGCGATGGCTCACCCAATACCGCAACGAGGCGGCGCTCGGCCGTAAAGCGGATCCTGAACCGCGTCCTCTCGGGGCATTCGGAATCAACTCAAAGGGCGTTGCGGATATTGCCGGCAATGTCTGGGAATGGACATCGACTTGCTACGCCCATGTGACGATGACCAGCGATGGCGTTGCCAGTTCGCTCACCAATTGCGGCGTGCACGTTGTGGAGGGGTTCCACCGCACCTACATGTCGAACTTCATCCGCGACGGCAAAAGCGGCGGCTGCGCGGTCGGAACTCCGCCGGACAATCTCGGGTTTCGCCTGGTCCATGAACGCGGCGACTTCCTGCAGGCCGCGCTTCGCCGATTGGGCCTCACCTGACTGCCCCACAAAAAGGAACTTAGATGACTTCGAAGCCGGCCCTGCTTGACAGAGTTCGCCCCGTCGCCGAACAGCCCCTGGCCCGCCCCGGCGTGGACCCGGCCTCGATCGGGGTGCTGGTGCGCGAGTTCTATTCCAGGGTGAGAAAGGATGAGCGGCTCGGGCCTATCTTCGCCCGGGAAATCGCCGGTGACTGGGAGCCCCATCTGGAGAAGATGACGGACTTCTGGTGTTCCGTCATCTTGAAGAGCGGCGACTACCATGGCCGGCCTGTGCCGGCCCATCTGAAGCTCAAGGACGTGACCGAAGCAGACTTCGGGATTTGGCTGGCTCTCTTCGGCGAGACGGCATCCCGCCTCTTCGCTCCCGAGATCGCGGCGGTGTTCGTCGAGCGGGCGGAAAGGATAGCGACGAGCCTCAAGCTCGCCATGTTCTTCCACCTCGTCCATGCCGCCAGAGACGTTTCGGGAAAAGTGTGAGCGGTCAGGTTCGCACCCCTCGCCATAGCCGTTCGTTCACAATTTTCTAAAACAGCGGGATGGAGCGGTTTCGCCGTTTCCTTGCTCCAAGTGACCGGCAAGCAGGGAGCAATCCACCGAGCTGACATCCGGTTTGATTCCGCGCATGGACTGTGATGGACTGTAGCTGTTCGAGCCCCTGATTTCCGCGATGATCCTCAATCTTTTCGTCGGCACGATCGTCATCAGCCTGACGGTCCTGATCCACACTTTCGGCCTTATCGCGATCACTTACGTGATGTCCCGACTCGTTGCGCTGTTCCGGATGCACGGGAGGCGCAGCCGGGTCATCGCCATGATCACGGTCGTGATGGGGCTTTTCGCTGTCATGACGGCGGAAGTCTGGCTATGGGCCGGGATCTACCGGCTGCTCGGAATCTTCAGCGATTTCGAGACGGCGCTTTACTTTTCGACCATCACCTTTTCGACGGTCGGATATGGCGATGTCGTGCCGGCTCATGGCTGGCGCGTGCTGGCGGCCCTGGAAGGCATCAACGGCTTTCTGCTGATCGGCTGGTCGACAGCCTATCTGATCGCGGCTGGGACCCGTGTCGGGCCGTTCAGGGTGGGCGAGCATTTCTGACCCGCTGCCTGAAGCCTATTCAAACCGCCACCGAATGCCTGCCGGTTCCGTTGCTGAGGTATTTGTCGAATTTCGCCGCCACCGTGCGGACAAGCGGACGGCTTGCCGCCGGCACGACGAAGTTCTCGCCTTCCAGCCGAAGAAGCTGGCCCGCCCCGCCGATGGCCAGTCGGCTCGCTTCGCAAAGCAGCCTTTGGCCGACATTTCCAAAGCGGTCGACAAGCTCCACCGCCGAGAAGGCGAAGTTGCACATCAGGCGCTCGATGACCCAGCCACGCGCCTCATCTTCGACGCTGAATTCTATGCCGCGCGCTATCGCCAGCTCTCCCGAATCCACGGCTTTCTGGTATTCACCCGTCGCAACGATGTTTTGTGCATGGCCCTGGCGATACCGGCTGATCGACGAGGGGCCGAGACCGATCAGGGTTTCGCACTGGTCCTCGGTGTAGCCCTGGAAATTGCGGCGGATCTTGCCGGCGCGGGCGGCAACCGCCAGCGTGTCCCCGGGCTTCGCGAAATGGTCCAATCCCAATGCCTCGTAGCCGGCATCGACAATCAGCTGCGCGGCAAGCTGTGACTGCGCCAGGCGCGCGACGGAATCGGGCAGCCAGGCTTCATCGATCATCGTCTGATGCTTCTTGAACCACGGCACATGCGCGTAGCCGAACAGGGCAAGCCTGTCCGGCGCCAAGGTCAGCGCCTGGGCAACGGTCGCCGCGACGCTCTTGCCGGTCTGATGCGGCAGGCCGTACAGCAGGTCGAGGTTGACGGATGTGACGCCCCGCGCCCGCACCGCATCGACAATGCTCTTGGTCAGCGCGAAACTCTGCTCGCGATTGATCGCCTTCTGCACCTTGGGATCGAAATCCTGGACACCGAGGCTCGCCCTTGTCATGCCGATCGCGGCAAACGCGTCCAGCCGACCCTCATCCATGTCGTTCGGGTCGATCTCGACGCTGAGGCTGGCATCGTCGAGGAAGTCGAATTGATCCCGCAACGCCTTTCCGAGCATGAGGATGTCGTCGGGCTTCAGCATTGTCGGGGAGCCGCCACCGAAATGAACGGCGCGGACCCTGCCGCGGCCGCTGACGAGGCCGCCGACCGTTTCGATCTCCTTGTGGAGCGAGCGAAGGAAAGTGGCCACGGGCGCATAGTGACGTGTCTGCTTGGTATGGCAGGCACAGAACCAACATAAGCGGTCGCAATAGGGGATGTGCAGATAAAGCGATATCTCGTCATCGCCTTCGAGAGCGTCCATCCACCCGCGAACCGTGACCGCGTCAACGCCCGGATGAAAATGCGGCGCCGTCGGATAGCTCGTGTAACGCGGCACGCTGTCGCCGGGGCTCACGGTCGGAGCTGGGCGCGGCGGATCTATGGGAGCGGCGGGCGGGGTCATGACGGTCAAACTGCCCGAACGACGCCGGCGAAACCTTGATCTCGATCAAGGCGACTCAGGTCGAAGCCGGCGCAGATTGCCGCTCCTATTTGACCATGGGCGTCGCAATGACCGCCAGACAGGATGTTCAACAGGCCGACGTCCCCGCAATTTGCAAATCCTGCGAAGCGCGGCAGGATGGATTATGCAGCGCCTTCAACGCCCGCCAACTCGCCGAGTTGGCCAAAGCCTCGTGCAGGCATGAGGTTCCGGCAGGCACGGAACTGCCCAACGACGAAACCTACTCCAACCTTCTGTCCGGCGTGGTCAAGCTCACGAGAAATCTCTCGGATGGTCGTCAGCAGATTGTCGGGTTCCATTTCGCGCCCGATTTCCTGGGCAGGCCGTTCGAGGCGAAGAAGCCGATCAGGGCCGAAGCCTTGACGAATGTGGCGCTCTGCTCGTTTCCAAAGGCAATCATCGAGCGGATGACAAACGAGATGCCGGAGCTTGGACGTCTGCTGCTGAAGCATACGCTGAACGAGCTCGACGAAGCACGCGACTGGATGGCGGCGCTGGGGCGCAAGACCGCGTCCGAGAAGGTCGCAAGCTTCCTCCTCATGGTCGCCAGAAACACCGATCCCGCGCACCATCCGGCGAGCCCGATAAGCTTCGACCTGCCGCTGACACGCACCGATATCGCCGATTTTCTCGGGCTGACCATCGAGACGGTCAGCCGGGAATTGTCCAGGTTGCGGTCCGACGGCACGATCCGGATCGTCAACAAGCGGCAGATCAGCCTCGCAAGCATGGCTCAGCTCGAGGAACGCTGCGGCGACTGAGCGGCGACGATCCTCCTGCGAGCCTTCGCTTTGCTTGATACCACCAAGGTCCCAAGGTTCGGCCTTGCAGGTCGTTTCGCTGGCGTCCCTGCCTGAAGCGGGATCAGTTTCCGACGCCCTCCAAATAAAAGCAGTGCGCGTTTGACCTGGATCAAGGCCGGGGGGCCGGGAAATCTCGAAAAGGTGCCTCGGGCGGGTATTTCCGCCGGAACTTTCGAGACGAGATCGGGGACTTGCGATGAAATTTGGCACGGAGATCGTCCTTCTAAGCCTGTTCGCCTTTGGCGCCCTCGTAGCCGCCGGCTTCGGGGTGGATGAACCTTTTCGCCAGCACATGTGGGTTTTGTTCTTGGCCGTGGCTGGATTCTCCGCGGTCCTGCTGCGCACTACGGATTTCAAGCCCGCGGCGCCGATCGACCCATCCGCCTACATGGATG